>JAHWKJ010000413.1 GCA_019347905.1 Planctomycetota bacterium | reverse complement strand
CATGGTCCTCTCGCTGGGGGCTTACTCCTTCACCGAGCACATGGTCCTGGAGCGCGAAGCGGCGGCGCTCTACGGCCGCGACGTGTCGGTGCGGGCCTTTGCCGATTCCGGCATCGAGCACGCCGCGGCCCTGCTGGGTTCGCGGGCAGAACTCGTCACTGAGGAAAACTTCTACCACGCGCCGGACCAGTTCTTCGCGCAAATGCTCGTCGACCGCGGCACCCCCCGCGGCCGCGGCGGGTTCACCATCGTCGCGCCGGTCGAGTCCGATGCCACCGCGACTTCCATCCGCTACGGCCTCATCGACGAGTCCGGCAAGATCAACCTCAACGCGATCCTCAAGCTCGGCCTCGACGAGGAACAGCTCAATTACATGCTGCTGGCCTTGCCCGACATGACGCCCGAAGTCGCCGACGCCATTCTCGATTACATCGACGAAGACACCACGCCGCGGCTGTATGGCTGGGAGACCGAATACAACAAGAACGCGCCGCTCGATTCGATCGATGAATTGCTGAACGTCCCCGGCGTCTACGAGTACCCCTGGCTCCTCTTGGGCGAGGACGCCAACCGCAACGGGCTGCTCGATCCCGGCGAAGACACCAGCGGCGATGGAATTCTGCAGCTCGGCTGGAGCGCCTACTTCACCGTTTACAGCCGCGAGTCGAACCGCCGCGTGGACGGCACGCAGAAGCTGTATCTCAACGAGAATCTGCTCTCGGACCTGTACGATCAGCTTGCGGAAGAGCACGGCGAAGAGGTCGCCACCTTCGTCGTCGCCTACCGCTTGGGCGGCCCCGTCGAGACCGAAACCGACAGTGGCGAGGCCGGTGGCGAGGGCGGCGGCGGCGGACAGGTCGGCTCCGCCAGCACGCGCGGCGAGGGTGAGGCAGAGCTGCAGTCGCTGGCGTCGGGGCTGGCGCGGACGATCGCCGGCACCGGCGGCGAGGGCGGCGTCGTCACCCGCGGCGGCATGGACCTCACGCAGGGCGCGCAGCACCAGATCAACTCGCTGTTCGATCTCATCGGCGTGCAGGTGGAGGCCGTCATCGACGGCGCGACCGAGACGCTCGACAGCCCCTGGTCCGACGACTCTGCCCAGATGGCGTCGTACCTGCCGCAGATGATGTCCGACTTCACCGTCGTCGAAGGGGAGTTCATCGAAGGCCGCATCAACGTCAACCAGGCCCGCTACGAAACGCTGCTGGCTGTCCCCGGCATGACCGAAGAGGTGGCTTCGGCGATCGTCGCTTCGAAGATGATCGGCTCGAACGGCGAGCCGCTCTCCGACGTGATGGGCACACACGCCACCACCGGCTGGCTGGTGATGGACGGCCTGGTGGATCTGCCGGCGATGCGCAAGCTCGACAAGTACCTCACCACACGCGGCGACGTGTTCCGCGCCCAGGTGGTGGGGCACTGGCACCAGGGCGGTCCGGGCGTGCGACTGGAAGCCGTAATCGACGCGACGCAACGGCCCGCGAAGGTGCTCTACGTCCGCGACCTGACGCACCTGGGGCGCGGGTACTCCAATGCGCAGCTCGTCCCGCTGACGGCAGGCGGCGGATTTTAGCGGCCCGAATCGTAGCTTGCGACCGATCGATTGGGGACCGATGATGGGAATGGGAGCATTGTGAAGTTTAGCCGCGTCCCAACGGGACGCGCGGCCGCGTCACGCGCGCGTCCCGTCGGGACGCGGCTAAACACGATCTCAACGACACGCCTGACCCTTGACCTCCGCAAATGCCCGACTATCTCGCCCTCGACTGGGAAACGCATCGCATCGCCGGCATCGACGCGCAGGTGTCGAAGGGCCGCGTGCGCGCCGTGCGGCTCTTCAAGCTGGATTGGCCGGAAGGTCTCGGCCCGACCGACAAGCCCGCCGAAGCCGGCGCGTGGCTAAAGGGCGAGTTGGCGAAGCGCGGCGCCAGTGCTCGGCAGGTGCTCGTCTCGCTGCCGCGCGAGGACGCCGTCGTCCGCCGGTTGGAATTGCCCGATGTGCCCGACGACGAGCTGGCCGACATGGTCCGCCTGCAGGCGGCGACGCGATCGTCGTCGTCGCTCGACCGGCTCGTGCTGGATTACCTGCCGCTCCCGAAACGTCCCGAGCAGACCGGGCGGGAAGTCCTGCTCACGACGCTTCCGGTGGAAAGAGTGGAGCGTTTGCGGCGGCTGTTGACCGCCGCGGAGCTGGAATTGTCCGCGATCGGCCTCAGCCCTGTCGCCGCCGCCGAATTGGTCGCCCGCGCCGAGCCGGCCGCCGTCGATGCGGGGCCGAGCCTGACCATCGCGCGGCACGGTGAGCGCGTCGAGATTTCGCTGCTGCGTGCGGGCCGGCTGGTTTCGACGCATTCGGCCCTCGTCGCCGACACCCGCGAGGGTGGCCACCAGGCGATTCTGGCGGAGGTCACGCGCTCGCTCGTTTCGCAGCAGCAGATTCTGTCCGGGGCGAGCGTCACCCGCGCATGGGTCATCGGCGGGGAAGACGAAAGCCGCGGGTTGTGTGAGTCGCTTGCGCAGCGGCTCTCGTGCACGTGCGGCACGATCGACCCGCTGTCGCAGGTGACGGCGGCGCGCGACGCGGGCGAGTTCGCTTTGGAGCGGGCGGCGCTGGCCGGGCCGGTGGGTATGCTGCTGGCCGCTTCGGGACCGCGGGTCGAGCACGTCGACTTCGTCAACCCCCGCAAACCGGTCCCGAAAGGCGACCGCCGTAAGCGGAATTTGACGATCGGCGGGGCCGTCGCCGCGGCGCTGGTTGTGGCGGCATTCGGCGGCACGTGGTGGTACGCGGCCGCGCTCGATGCACAAATCGCCGACAAAGAGGCCGAGCTGAATGCCCTCAACGGCCGCCTCGAGCAAAGTGAACCGACGATGGCTTCAGCGAAAACGGTGGCCGCCTGGGACGCGCAGCGGGTCGACTGGCTGGAGCAACTGAAGACCCTGAACGAGCTGTTGCCCGGAACGGAGAACGCCTACGTGACGAAGTTCACGCTCGATCGGGCGGCCGGCGAGGGGCTGGGGCGGATTCAGGCCACCGGCTTCGCCCGCCGCCAGCGCGACGTGGAGCAGGTCGCCCAGCAGCTTTCCGACCGCAACTACCAGGTGAAGCCCACGGAGATCAACCGCACCGGACGCAACGAAGAATACCCGTACCAGTTCACGCTGGATGTGACGCTGGTGGCGCCGAAGGCGGCTCGGGCGCGCGGCCCGTTGGGCCGCGGCTAAACCGTTTAGCCGCGACTCGCCAGAGGAGCGCGGGCGCGAGATGACACTATGACTCAACGCGAACAAAACCTGGCTCTGGGCTTGTTTGGCGCGCTGGCCGTGTGGCTGATCGGCTGGCCCATGTTGCGCTCGATCTTTGTGGCCCCCATCACCGACCGATCCGAGCGGCTGGAGTCGCTGGACGAGCAGCTCGAGTTGAAAGGCGAGGAAGAATTCCTCGTTGTGCGCACGTTGAAGAACTACGGCCGCTGGAAGACCGCTTCGCTGCCGCCCGATCCTTACGACGCCCAGCGGCTGTACCAGGAGTGGCTGGACGACCTAGCGGAGATCGCGGGGCTGCGAGAACCGAAAGTGACGTCCGGCATGACGCTGCCCAAGGGCAAGGTCTACACGGCGGTGCAGGTGTCTGTCGAAGCCCAGTGCACGCTCGAGGAACTGGCCCGCTTTCTGCACCTGTTCCACCGGGCCGACCTCATGCACCGCATCGCCCGGGTGGAACGCATCGAGAGCCAGTCGAACGCCGGCAATCCGTTGCTCGACGTCAATCTCACGGCCGAAGCGCTTGCCATCGCGGCCGCGCCCGAACGGCGGCGGATCTTCGCCGAGGCGCAGCTCACGGAGGCAGCCGAAGACGAAGCGGAAACATTGCTCATCGATAACGCGGCGGAGTTTCCGGAGAAGCCGCCGTTCCGTGTCCGCGTGGGTACGGAGTACATGATGGTCACTGCGGCTGACCCCCCCCGGCCCCCCCTTAGTAAGGGGGGGAGCTCGAAAGCGGATAAAGGGAGGAGCTCGGAGGGGCCGGTGCGCTGGACGGTGGAGCGTGGCGTGGATGGCACCGCGCCGGAGGAGCATCCGGAGAACGCCGTCGTCGAGTACGCGCCCGTCAATCCCGATACGGCCGCGCGCACGCCGGAGTTCTATGCGTCGCTGCTCGAAGAGAATCCCTTCGCGCTGCCCGTGCGGATCGAGTACCGCCCGCAGCTTGCCGCGATGCCGGAGCAGACGCTCATCCGCGGGAATGAACTGAAGTTCCGCCTGCGGGCGACCGGGTTCAATCCCGCGCTGGGCGATCTGAAGTTCGAGCTGGGCCCCGGCGCGCCGGCCGGCATGACGCTCGATCCTGCTGACGGCGAACTCTCCTGGACGCCGGCAGACGACGCCGAAGCCCGCCGTTACGAGGTGCCCGTGATCGCGCGGCAGGAGCGCTCGCCCGGCTCCGCCGCGGAAGCGACGCTGGCCGTCATCTTGAGGGAGCCGAACACGCCGCCCGAGTTTCCCGAGATCGGGCCGCAGAACGCGTGGCTCGGTCGCCCGCTGGAGATCCCGCTGGCCGCGACCGACGCCGAGACGCCGCCCGACCGGCTCCAGTACCGGCTGGGCGACGGCGCTCCGGAGGGCGTGCAGGTTTCCGAGGGCGTCCTCACGTGGACGCCGCCCCTCACGGTGCCGGCCGGACCGACGCAATTCACCGTCATCGTCTCCGACGACGGTGAGCCGCCGATGGAGGTTTCGCGGACGCTCAACCTCGACGTGCGGCTCGACCCGGCGAGCTTCACGTACCTGGTGGGCAGCGTGGCCGACGGGGACGTGCGCGAAGCGTGGCTCTACGACCGCTCGACCAATCGGCGGACGGTGGTGCGCCCGGGAGACACGTTCGCGGTCGCCGACCTGACGGCCTACGTGCTCGACGTGGGCCTCGATTACCTGATGCTGGCGTCGGGCGATGCGACATGGAAGCTGCCGCTGGGCAAGAATCTCCGCTCGATGCAGCAGCAGGCCTCACGGCGGACGACCGCCGTGGAAGACGCGACAACCGAGCCGATTTCGGCGCCCCAGCCGCCGAAAGCTGGTGATGGAGAAGTCGAGGCGCCCGTCGTGGCCCCGCGACCGCCGGCAGCCGAGCCGCGTTAAACCAGCGCTCAGCCGCAGGAGCCGGTGTCGAGCGAGTGAATCGGCAGACTTGTTTAGCCGCGACTCGCCAGAGGAACACTCGTGGCGGAGCGCTCCTCTGGCGAGTTGCGGCTAAACGCGGCGGAACTCAAAATTCCGCGTTCTTCGGCGTGCGCGGGAACGGGATGCAGTCGCGGATGTTCTGCATGCCCGTCACCAGTTGCACCAGCCGCTCCAGTCCCAGTCCAAAGCCCGAGTGCGGCACCGTGCCGTAGCGCCGCAGGTCCAGGTACCACCAGTAGTCATCGGGGTTGAGGCCGCATTCCCTGAGCCGCTCGACGAGCACGTCGAAGCGCTCTTCGCGCTGGCTGCCGCCGATGATCTCGCCCACGCGGGGCACCAGCACGTCCATGGCCCGCACGGTGCGGCCGTCGTCGTTCACCCGCATGTAGAACGGCTTGATCGTGCGCGGATAGTCGTACAGGATCACCGGCTGCCGGAAATGCTCCTCGGTGAGGAAGCGTTCGTGCTCGCTCTGCAGGTCGCGGCCCCACTCGACCGGAAACTCCCAGTCGCGGCCGGCCGACGTCAGAATGTCGATCGCCTCGGTGTACGGCAGCCGAATGAAATCGTGGCCCGTGATGTTTTCCAGCGTCGCCAGCACCGTCTCGTCGATCCGCTGATTGAAGAATTGCATGTCGTCCGGGC
>JAHWKJ010000412.1 GCA_019347905.1 Planctomycetota bacterium | reverse complement strand
TCGGCCGCTACTCGTGGTACGAAAACGAGACCGATCCGGAGCGGCGGCACTACCGCCTGATGTCGCACGGCAGCAGTCACCGCAAACGCATGGTCGAAGGTCCGCAGCTTTGCCATCGGATGAAGCCCGTTCAGCCGGAAATCATCCGCGGCACGGATTTCGTCGCCGTGAAGACGACTTATCGGTACGAGTACGCGGCGCCGGGTCGCAAGCCGGGTTCGCGGTGGACGCAATTGATCGTGTTTCCAAAGGGGGAGCGGTACTTCGTGCTGATGGACCAGATCGACAGCGTCAATGATTCGCCCGAGATGTTTCTTCGCAACGACACGCCTGGCTGCATTCGTCACACCGAGGGGGACACGTTCAGCGAAATCTATCTCAGCTACCTCAGCGGTCCCCGCGGCGTCCGCATTCCCTCCAGCGAGTTCTTCACGCCCTTTCCGCCGGACCTGAAGTTCGGCTACCGCCGCGATACGCACCGCACACCGCAGCACTTCATCCGCGCCTACCGGCTTCGCGACAAGGAGACGGGCAGGGACGGCCCCTGGCTGGCCGGCCTGACGCTCGAACCATCCGTCGTTTATGAGGCGTGGTGTAGCCAGCGGCCCGGCAGCATCATCGTCATGATCGAAGAGATTCACGGCAGGCCGGTGAAGGCGGGCGAGTCCTTCAGCGCCGCGCACATCGTGGGCTACTTCGACACTATCGAGGACATGCACGCCGTCTACGATCGCCACAAAGGCCACACCAGGCTGGTGGCCGACACGACAGGCTGGCGGCTGGTGAAGTGACCAGATCACCGGCCGCGATTCCGCGCCACCAAGGCAGGGGGTCGAAGGTCGAAAGGGTCGAAGGTCGAAAAGGCCGGAAAAACAACTCCCGCGCCGGGCCGGACGGGACATATGCACCTCCGGCCCTTTCGACCTTTTCGACGTTCGACCTTTGCGACCCTCACGGAGGCATTCACCATGAAAACCGTGTTCGCCTGGCTGTTGCTCGCATCCGTCGCACAAGCGCAGGACCTCACGTCGAATATCCCTTACGCCGAGACCGCGCATGAGCGCCAGGTCCTCGATATCTACGCGCCCGACGGCGCGAAGGACCTGCCCGTCGTGTTCTGGATTCATGGCGGCGGCTGGCAGACGGGAGACAAGACAGACGTTCAAATCAAGCCGCGCGTGTTTGCCGAACGCGGCTTCGTGTTTGTCTCGACCAACTACCGCCTGCTGCCGGAGGTGGAGATGGAGACGCTGATCCGGGACGTCGCCAGTTCCCTCGGCTGGGTGCATAAGAACATTTCCGGCGATGGAGGCGATCCGCGGCGGATCTTCGTCATGGGTCACTCGGCGGGCGCGCAACTGGCGGCCCTCTTGTGTATCGACGATCGCTACTTGAAAGCGGAAGGCGTCCCGTTCGAGGCCCTCAAGGGATGTGTGCCCGTGGATGGAGATACCTACGACCTGCCGGCCATGATTATGACTGCGGAGATCCGTCAGACGGTCCATGGCCTGCCGCTCCCGGAATTCGGCCACCGCGTCAAGTTTGGCAACGATCCCAAAAAGCACATCGATTTTTCGGCCGTCACGCATGTGGCGCAGGGGAAGGGGATTCCGCCATTCCTGATCCTTCACGTGGCGGGGCACCCCGACGTCACCGCGCAGGCGAGACGTCTGGGCGCGGTGCTCAAGAAAGCCGAAGTCCCCGTCACCGTGTTCGGAGCGAGAGAGACAACTCACAGCAAGCTCAACGCCGACCTCGGCCTGCCGGACGATCCGGCCACTCAGGAGCTGTTCAAGTTTTTGGATCCACTGATCGGGGGCAGGCCATGAGCGGTCCCCGCCTGTCCCGCCGCCGCTGCCTGGAAATCGGCGCCTGCGGTCTCGTCGGACTGGACCTGCCGCTGCTGACGGCGCTGCGGGCCGCCCAGAGGGACGCGGGCTCCTCGCTTGCGCTTCGGGTTGGTGTGCAGACACTAACCCGAAGCGCAAGCGAGGCCTCGGCAGACGGTGAGCGCGCGAATGCGTGCGTGTTCATCTTCCTGTTCGGCGGACCGAGCCACCTCGATCTGTTCGACCTGAAGCCCGACGCGCCGCTGGAAGTCCGCGGCGAGTTCCGGCCGATCGCGACGAACGTCCCGGGCGTCCAGATCGGCGAGCACCTGCCGCTTGTGGCCGCGCAGATGGACAAGCTGTGCCTCGTGCGTTCGATGTCGCACGGCATGAATGTGCACGGCCCGGCGGCCAGCGAGGTGTATTCGGGCCGCCCGTACTTCGGACCGCCCGTGACCGATCAGGCCTCGCCGGAAGACTGGCCGTCGCTGGCGTCGCTGGTGGCGCGGTTCGGCAGGCCGGGCGACGGGATTCCGCACTCGGTCGTGCTGCCGTGGTACTCGCACTTCGTCGGTCAGGATAAGCGGATCGCCGGGCAGACGGGCGGGCGGATGGGCGAGGAGTTCGACCCGTTTCTGGTCGAGGGCAACCCGGCCGCCGCCGACTTCCAGGTGCAGGGGCTGTCGCTGCCAGCGGACGTGCCTGCGGCGCGATTCCAGCGCCGGCGGCGGTTGCTGGATCAGCTTTCGGAGAACGGCCGCGGGATTCCGCAGGCGGCCGCTGCCGGACCGGCGCGGCTCGACCGCCACTACCAGACGGCCCTCGACATCATTGACGGAGCCCGCGCGGCCCAGGCTCTCGACCTGGAAGCTGAGCCGCCGAACGTGCGCGAGCGCTACGGCCGTACGCGGTTCGGGCAGAGCCTGCTGCTGGCGCGGCGGCTCATCGAGGCCGGCGTCTCGCTGGTGACGGTCAACTGGGACGACGACCACAAGGACGACAAGGTCTCGCCGCACTGGGACACGCACGTCGACAACTTCCCCAAGCTGAAGGACCGCCTGTGTCCGGTGTTCGACCGCGCCCTGGCGGCGTTCATAGAAGATCTGCACGACCGCGGCCTGTTGGCGACGACGCTAGTCGCGGCGCTGGGCGAATTCGGCCGCACGCCCCGCATCGGCGCCGTGACGCAGAACGGCATGACCGAACGCACCGGCCGCGACCACTGGCCGCACGCCTTCACCGCCGTGCTGGCGGGTGGCGGCGTCCGCGGCGGACAGGTCTACGGCAGCACAAACCGCACGGGCGGCTACGTGCAGGACTCGCCGGTCTCGCCCGCAGATCTGGCCGCGACCGTGCTTGAGCATCTGGGAGTCGATCCAGCGCTCGAGTACGACGACCGCTTTCTGCAAATCCGCCAGCGCGTGTGCGAAGGGCGCGCGATCGACTTCGGCTGATGCCGGCGCGGCTCATTCGACTGCCGGCGGTTCCGCATCGTGACCTGCCGATCCGTCCGCGAGCGCTTCACGGCGGTGCTTGAGGTGGTAGGGCACCAGTCGGCTGCGGTAGGTCCGCAACGGCCGCACGAGAGCGCGTTCGAGATAGCGGCGGCGCTCGGGCCAGTTCGTTTCGGCGACCGCTTGCGCGGCGTGCAGTTCGTCCAGCGCGGCCATCGCTTCCTCGAGTGCGTCGAGACTCCGGTCGATGTCGTTGAGCGCGATCCGCGAGGACTTCGGCTGCGATCCGCTGCGGACTTCCCAGCGCAGCTTCAGCATCTGCACCAGCGCGTTCAGATGATCCCAGCGCTGCACCTCGTCGTCCGCCGCCTCGGGATGTTCCACCAGTAGCTCGATCGCCTCGGCCACGTTGCGCACGGAACGATCCTCGGGAGCCGAAAAGTAGATCGCGTGCAGCCGGTGTTCCAGTTCCGCCGTCACGTCGCGCTCCGCGCTCCGCGCCCACAGCTCGGCCACTTCCTGGTGCAGGAAATAGCTCACGAGCGGATCGTACGGCTGCGCGTAGTCATCGACGGCGGCAATTTGGGCCGCGGTCACGTCGCGCGAGGTGACGGCATCGGCGAGCGCGGCGAAGTACGCCATGCGGCGGCGGTCGCCCGGGTGCCGGGCCTGGCGGACTTCACCCTTCACCTGCACAATCTGCGACTGCGGCCGCTCGGTGATCTGCTCCTTGACTGACTTGCGATAGGCCCAGAACTGGTCGGGTTTCTCGGTCATCAGCCGCCGCTGGCCGGTGACCTCGGCCAGCCGCCGGAGAAGCTCGGGGTCGTTGCCGTCGATACCCTTCCATTCGAGAAAGCGACCGGCGTGGGGACCGAGGACGGCGGCCACTTCTTCGGTCTTGGGCGCCCAGCGCATGACCTCCTGCGGAAGGCGGAATGCAAAGCGGCCGCTGCCGGGAGTGTTCGCTCCGGGGCGTCCGGTTGCGAGCTTCGACAGGGCCTCGTGACTCCATACGGGGATATTGAGCGGCATGCTCCAGTCCCAGCCGACCTGCGCCAGCGTCCGCCTCACGTGCGGCGCCTGCAGGCGTTCGACCACTCCTTCGCGCACGAGACCCTTGGGCGAGTTAGTCGCGAGCAGTGCGTACTCACCGGCGGCGATCTCGACCAGCGCCGTCTCGCAAAACGCTCGCCGCAGCGTGGCCGCGGCCGTCTGTAGCGGCGCCGGCCCATAGTCGACGGCCCCGAACCGCTGGCAGAAGATGCCGTCCGCGGTCAGCCGCTCCGCCGCCCGTTCGTAGAAGCCAGGCGTGAACTCCGCCGCCGCGCTCAATTGCGACGAAGCGCCGGGGCACGAAACGATGACGTCCACCGGCTCACCGCGGCAGCCGAGCGCCCACGCGGGATTGGCGATGACGAGCCGCAGGCGGTCGTCCTCCAGCGGGCGCAGCTTCGCATCCGGCCACACGTGATCTTTCAATAACGCCGGCAGAGCGGCGTCGCCTTCGAGGCACGTCACCTCCAGCACGGGGAAGTTCAGCGTCGTCGTCAGCGAGACGCCTCCGCCGAGGCCTAGCAGCAGCACTTTTCGGGGGCTTTCGTGCAGGACGAGCGGCAGGACGGCGGGCATCACCTCCGCAGAATAGTGCGGACAACATTTCGGATTCGCGCTGACAATCGCCCGGGGCATGCCGCTTTCGCGGATCTGGTGCTGCGTGCCACGAAACCGCCAGACGGTCAGCGTGCCGTGCGCTCCTTCGCGCTGGAGCGTTAGCCGCCCTTCATCGAGCACGCCGAGAAGCTGACGCGAAAGCCCCGCCTGTTTGGCCAGAAAGACATTCGTCGAAAATAACAAGCGGCCCGCACGCGCCGCGGCATCATGCGGCCGCAAGAGCGGGCCAGCGGCAATCAGGATGGCGACGAGTGCGGCAAACACCGCACGGTGTCTTGTCCACTCGCGCGATTTCGCGGAGCGAAGATTTTCCCAGACCGCGAATGCCACCAGCGTCCACACGAGCGCGGCGGCAATACCCGCGGCGTCGGCCAATTGCTGTGCCGCGAGATGTGCGGCGAGGAATCCAAGGGCGAAAGCCAGCACACCTCCCGGCCGCAGTCGCGGAGTCCGATCGTTCTCGGGCTCGCCGCTCGATTGACCGCAGGCGGTGGTGCCAACGATCAGACCGGAAGGAATCGCGAACAGCCCGGCCAGCAGACATCGCGCAGGCATCAACAGCCATAATGCAGCCACGTGCGCATTCACGAGCAGCGCGCCGTCGATGAGCAGATGGAAGCCGCACACGAGGCCGCTCCACAGCGCCGCCGCCGCAAGGTATGCCGTCGATCCAGCCCAGAGTGCGGGCCGTTTAGCCGCGACTCGCCAGAGGAGCGCTCTCGTCCCGCGCTCACTGCGCCCGCGCTCCTCTAACAGGTCGCGGCTAAACGGCGAACTGCGGCGCACGGTCCACCCCGCGGCCAACAGCATCGCCGCCCACTGGAAATACAGCGTATAGGCGGCGGCCGGCATCAGGCGGTGTCCCAGCCGCAGGCCCAGCGCCATCAA
>JAHWKJ010000025.1 GCA_019347905.1 Planctomycetota bacterium | reverse complement strand
GGCAATCGGCCGCTCGCGCATGCGCGCGTTGCCATACAGTCGAAACCGGCCGTGTACCAGCGCGCACAGCGCCGTGAGAAAACGGATGCTCGTGCCGCTGTTACCCAGCCAAAGGACCGCCTCGTCGGCCGGCACGCGTCCGGCGCAGCCCTGGACCATGACCGTGGCCGCCGCGGGATCGTGGCTCACGCCAATCCCCAGGGCCTGCAGGCTGCGGATCATGACCTGCGTGTCATCGCTGTCGAGGACGCCCGACAGATGGGATTTGCCCTCGGCGAGCGCGGCGACAACCAGCGCGCGGTTCGTCAGACTCTTCGAACCCGGCGGCCGCACCGTGCCGCACACCGGGCCGGAAACTGGTTCCATGGGAAGCGGATCGTCCATCCCGTAGAGCATACCTCGGCGAGGTGGCACACGTGCAGTGCTGCGCCTATGATGGCCGCGAAATGTTGCTGCTCATCGTCCGCATTATTTTCGCGCTGGTCTCGATCGGCACCATCCTGGCCTATGTCACGGCCGGGCTGGACGACGAGGGTCCATCGATGCTGCCCGCGTTTGTCGAGCGGCACCGCTTTGTCGCGTTCGTCGTCCTGCTGTTCGTGACGCAGGCGGCCGTGGTGATCGACCTGCTCATCCGCCGCAAGCGGATTGACGTCATTTCTGCCGTGTATATCGGCCTGTTGATGGGCGTGCTGCTGGCGTACCTGCTCACGCTGGCGCTGACGCCGGCCTTGGCGAGGCTGCAGCAGGGCTACCAGGACATGATCGTGATGCTCATCACACTGATTGTCCCCTACTGGTCGATTTCGCTGATCCTGCAGACGAAAGACGATTTCCGCTTCATCATTCCCTACGTCGAGTTCTCGCGGGAGGTGAAGGGCGGGCGGCCGCTGATCGTCGACTCCAGCGCGCTGATCGACGGCCGCATCGCCGATGTCGTCGAGACCCGCATCCTCGATGCGGAGCTGATCGTGCCGGAGTTCATCCTCCACGAAGTGCAGGAGATCGCCGACAGCAACGACAAGATGCGCCGCACCCGCGGCCGGCGCGGCTTGGACGTGCTCACCAAGCTGCAGAACAGCCCGCACTGCGAAGTGCAGATGTACGAATCGAACGACGCGGCCGAGCTGACCGTCGATCAGCGGCTGGTCGCGCTGGCGAAGAAGCTCCGCGGCCGCGTGATCACCAACGACTTCAACCTGAACAAGGTCGCCAGCGTCCAGGGCGTCGACGTCATCAACTTGAATGACGTGGCCAATTCGCTGAAGCCCCGCTACATCCCGGGCGAGCGGCTGACGATCAAGCTCATCAAGGAAGGCGAAGCGGCCGGGCAGGGCGTGGGTTATCTGGACGACGGCACGATGGTCATCTGCGAGCAGACGGCACACCTCATCGGCCGCGAGATCGACTGCATCGTCACCAGCGTGCTGCAATCGAGCGCCGGGCGGATGATCTTCAGCCGGCAGGTGCACCCGACCGGCGCGTCGGCAGAACGGTCGTAAAGGGTTTGCGACTCTCGCACCGACCGCGCAGTCTTACGCCGCGCCGCCGCTTGCCTCTTCGCGGGCGGCTGGATCGATCAGTCGATCTCTGCCCGTGGACTTTCGGCGCGCGGCGCGCGCGCGACTCCGACGATCATCACCAGCCCCAGGAGCATCAGCCCTCCCGCCGCCCAATAGGGCCACGTGCGATCTACGTAGAACAGCTTCATCCCGGCCACTGGCCCCAGGATGCGGGCCAGGGCCGACATGCTCTGGCTCAGACCCAGCATGCCGCCCTGCTCGTCGGCGGGGCTCCGCAGCGAGACCAGCGAGTACAGCGACGGGGTGAGGGCCGAAAAGCCCATGACGGACAGCGGCATCACCGCCAGCAGCAGCACGAGCGAGTCGCCGCGCGCCGCGAGCCCGATCAGCATCAACCCCGCCGACATCGTCAGCGCCCCGATCAGCCCCATGCGGTACTCGCGCAGGCGGGGCATCAGCCGCCGCACGAGAAAGCCCTGGCTGAGCGTGAGCACCAGCCCGATGTAGGCGAACACGTAGAAGTTGTCGCGCTGCGAGAGGCCCAGCCTCTCGGTCAACAGCGCCACCGTACTCTCGAACTGGGCGAAGCAGAACGTGCTGAGGAACACCGTGGCCAGCACCAGGCCCAGCGCCGGCCGTCGCATCGCCCGCGCCAGCGCCCCCACGTCGAACAAACGCCGGCCACTCGGGCGCGATCCCGGCCGCAACGACTCGGGCAACAAAAAAATCGCGGACCCCAGGGCCAGCCCGGAGAGCACGGCGGCGACGTATCCTGGCGCGGCACTCGGCGCGGCCGCCGGATCGTCGCTTACGAACGCCGCCCCCAACAGCGGCCCGAACGTGAAGCCGATGCCGAACGCCGCCCCGATCAGCGCCATCCCCTTGCCGCGCTCGTGCTCTTCGGTCACGTCGGCGATATAGGCTTGGGCTGTGGGAATGGTCGCGCCGGCGATGCCGGCTCCGATGCGGGTGACGAGCAGCCACGTCAAAGGCCCCATGCCCAGCAGGCTTTCGTCGCGCGCCAGTGTGCTGGCCAGGCCGAACAGCGCATAAAACACGGTGGAGCCGCCGAGGCCCACCATCAGCACCGGCCTTCGGCCGATGCGGTCCGACAGCCGCCCCCACACCGGCGCGAACAGAAACTGCATCCCCGAAAACGACGCCATGATCAGGCCGAGCAGCAGCCAGTCCGCCTGGAAATGCTCCGCATAGCGGGGCAACAGGGGCAGCACGATCCCGAAGCCCAGCAGGTCGATGAAGACCGTCAGAAAGATCAGCCCCAGCGCGGCCTTGCGGGATGCAGGCAACAGGCTACTCCTCAGTTCTTCCACGTAGCACAAGCGTCCCCGCTTGTGCGTGTTTCTCGATTCATCAACTGGCGTTCGTTCCAAGCAACCGGGACGCTTGCTCTACGGCATTCGCCTCGAATCGCACGCGTGCCGGAGTATAGAATGCACCGGCCCCATCACAAACGGAGGAGCCGCCATGCCCTGGGTCGACGGCCTGTGCATTGGAGATATGCTGCGCCAGACCGCTGCCCGCTACCCCGATCTCGATGCGCTGGTCTTTTCCCGGCTGGACGCCGCCGGCCGGCTGCGCGAGCATGCGGCGAAAGACTGCTTCCGCCTCAGCTATCGCGGGCTCGATGCGGAAGTCGACGCCGTCGCCCGCGCACTCATGGGGATGGGGATTGAAAAGGGGCAGCACGTCGCCGTCTGGGCCACCAACTGGCCGCGCTGGATGCTGTTGCAATACGCCACCGCCCGCATCGGCGCTGTCCAGGTCACGGTGAACCCCGCGTACCGCACGTCGGAACTGGCCTACGTTCTGAAGCAGAGCGACGCGACCGCCCTGTTCCTCATCGACTGCTTCCGCAAGTCGAACTACCTCGAGATGCTCGCCGCCGCCGTCCCCGAAACGACCGAACACGCCCCCGGCGAGCTGCAGGCGGCGAACTTCCCCAACCTCCGGCACATCGTCGCTTTGCACGACGACGCCGGGCGAGCGGGGGGCGTCAGCCCCCCGATGCGTTCGCTGCTCTCATGGCACGCCTTCCTGGAACAAGGCGAAGCCGTCCCCCTCGAAGAAGTTCACGCCCGCGAGAAAACGCTCGACCCCCACGAGCCGATCAACATCCAGTACACGTCCGGCACCACCGGTTTCCCCAAGGGCGCGATGCTGACGCACCGCAATCTCCTGCTCAACGCCTTTTACGTTGGGGATTGCCAGCGGCTCTCGCACGAGGACCGCGTGTGTGTGCCGGTGCCGTTCTATCACTGCTTCGGCTGCGTATTGGGCGTCTTGTGCTGCGGCGTGTACGGTGCGGCGATGATCGTGCCGAACGAATACTTTCAGCCCGAAGCCACGCTGGAGGCCATCGAATCTGAGCGGGCCACGTCTGTCTACGGCGTGCCGACAATGTTCATCGCCCAGCTCGAGCACCCCACGTTCTCCGGCCGCGATCTCACGTCGCTGCGGACGGGGATCATGGCCGGCAGCCCGTGCCCCATCGAGGTGATGAAGCGGGTCGTCGACGACATGGGAGCCCGCGAAGTCACGATCGCCTATGGGCTTACCGAGGCCTCGCCCGTCATCACACAAACCCGCACCGACGACCCGCTGGAGCTGCGCGTCAAGACCGTCGGCCGCCCGATTCCGGACATTGAGGTCAAACTCGTCGACCCCGGCACCGGCGAAACGCTGGGCGACAATCAGCCGGGAGAACTCTGCACCCGCGGGCACGTCGTGATGCGGGGCTACTACAACAACCCGGAAGCCACCGCCGCCGCCATCGACGCCGACGGCTGGCTGCACTCGGGCGATCTGGCCGTCCGCCAGCCGAATGGCTACTACCGCATCACCGGCCGCATCAAGGACATGATCTGCCGCGGCGGCGAGAACATCTACCCGCGGGAGATCGAAGAATTCCTGTACACGCACCCGGCGATTGAAGATGTGGCCGTGGTGGGCGTGCCAGACCCGAAGTTCGTCGAAGACGTGGCCGCCTGGGTCCGGTTGAAAG
Organism: Planctomycetota bacterium; assembly: GCA_019347905.1. Classification (GTDB taxonomy): domain Bacteria; phylum Planctomycetota; class Planctomycetia; order Planctomycetales; family Planctomycetaceae; genus JAHWKJ01. The sequence continues at coordinate 16,921 of JAHWKJ010000025.1, read as the reverse complement.
ACGGCGCATCGGCCACCGAGGACGAGATCCGCGAGTTCTGCCGCAAGAGCCTGGCCCACTTCAAAGTGCCGCGGTACGTGAAATTCGTCACCGAGTTCCCCCAGACCGTCACCGGCAAGATCCAGAAGTTCAAGATCCGCGAGCAGATGATCGAAGAACTGGGCCTGGAGCAGGCCGAGACGGCATAGCACAAGGCCAACGGGGGTCGAAGGTCAAAAGAGTCTAAGGTCGAAAGGGCCGGACAGTCCATTCGCCGGGCGCTGTTCACTCTGGCCCTTTCGACTTTCGTCCCTTTCGACCTTTGACCCGACTTCGAATCATCTGGACGCACATTCGGCCGTTGCTATAGTTCCCTCCAGTTGCCGGGAAGCCCTCGCGGCCAGCCCGGTCCCCTGCTGAGACATTCCCCTGAGAGAGGGCGCTTCGTATGCGATTCGTTCCCGCACTCGTCTTGTCGATGATCCTGCCGCTGTCGGCTTTCGCGCAAAACGCACAGCCCCGGGCCGCGCAGCCGGCGAAGCTGGAGACGACGAAAGACAAGGCCAGCTACGTGATCGGCGTGAGTGTTGGCCGCAAGTTCAGAATGCAAGGGCTGGAGGCGGGGGATTTTGCCACCGAGGCCTTTATCCGCGGATTCCGCGACGCGCTCGCCGGAGCCAAATCGCAAATCTCCGACGATCAGGTTGAGGAAGTGATGACGGCCTTCCAGAAGGATCTGGAGATCCAGATCGAAGCTCGGCGCAAGGCCCAGCTCGAAAGGAACGAGAAGGAAGGGGCCGCCTTTCTCGCGGCGAACGCCAAAAAGCAGGGCGTCAAGTCCCTCAAGAGCGGGCTGCAGTACCAGGTGCTCCGCGAAGGCACGGGCAAAAGCCCCACAGCGGAAGACACCGTCCAGGCCCACTACCGCGGCACGCTCATCAATGGCGAAGTCTTCGACCAGTCGTACGAGGGCAAAGAGCCGACCGCCCAGGAACCGCCGGTGGAGTTCAGCGTGAGCGGCGTCATCAAAGGCTGGATCGAGGCCCTGCAATTGATGAAGGTCGGCAGCAAGTGGCGGCTGTTCATTCCCGGCAAACTGGCCTACGACAACCGACCGGACGGGCCCGGCGGACCGGGATCGGTGCTGGTGTTCGACGTGGAGCTTGTTGGCGTCAGCGAGGGTGGCACCGACAAGTAGACGATCTCGCCCGTTGAGCTGCGTCCCATTGGGACGCGCGACGCCTGCGGGGCGGACTCACGCTAGGGCGCTCGCCGGCTGCGCGCACGTGCATCCGGGCGGCGGCCTTCGAGGATCGAGATGCGGTCGCTGGGCGAGAAATCGCGCAGCGGCCGCCACGACTGCTGATAGCCGTTCCACGTGGCCCGGCCGGCATCCTCAGGCCGCGTGACAGGCGATTCCCAGTCATCGTTGACGTCGGACTCGCGGTTCAGCGGATGTTCCTTCCGCTCGAAGGCCGGCGGTTCGCGCCGCAGCCAGTCGTCCGCTCCCTCGTCGCGCCCGAACATCCGGTCCAGGCTCACCAGTCGCTCGCCGGGCGCGTCCGCAACAACGACTCGCGGCTGCCACGAGGATGCACCCCCGTGCGAAGCGGGCAACTCCTCGAACGGCACGGGCACACGGCTCAGGTTCAGCGAAACGCAGTGCAGCGCGCCTCCCGAACCGATCAGCCCGTTACAGTCGACCGGTGCAATGCTCCAGCCCGGCAACAGCTCTCGGTACACGGCAACGGCGGCGTCTCGCATGCCCTCGTCGAAGCCGGGGTAGACGGGCATCAGCAGCGTGCCGTTGGCGTAAATCACGTTCGTAAAGGTCCGCCAGGCTTCATCGTCGCGCGGCGGCATCGGGATGCGGACGACGGAGAGCGGTCCGTGCGGCCCGCGCAGGCGGCGCAGCCGCTCGGCGTTGCGGTCGAGGATCGCCGCGTTTTGCGGGTCGAATTCGCGCGGGTACTCGCCGACGACCACGGTTCCGGGTGACGTGAAGGTCGCGAACATATCTATGTGGCCGGTCGATTCCCCGGCCAAGGGTTCGAGGAATACGATCTCGCTCGCGCCCCAGGCCTGCGACATCACGCGTCGGACGCGGTCGAGCGGATAACCGCGGCCCGCGTTGTCGGCGCTGACCTTCGTCGTCGTCAGCACCAGTCCCCGCCCATTGGACAGCACGTTCCCGCCCTCGATCTGCAGCGGAACCTCGGCCACCTCCATCTGCAACAGCCGGCTAAGCGCCTTGGGAACGAAGTCATCTGTCGGCCGATCCCCCCGCTGATACTCGGCGTCCAGCAGGATCGACTGCCCCGCAGGCCCCTGCACGACCGCCGGACCATAATCGCGAATCCAGACGGTATCCGAAGGCACCGTCAGGACGTGAACCCCATCCCGCGGCACACCGGCTTCCAGCAGCAGCTCGAACAACTCGTCACGCAGGATCTCGTCGTTCACCAGCACGGCGACGTGGACCGACCGCCACGCGGTTTGCGCGACGTGCAGCACGACGTCCTGCACGTCCACGCTGCCGGGATCCCAGCCCAGGACCAGCGCCGCCTGAGGCTCAAACTCGCCCGCCACGCGGTACGCCGGAGCAAACGACCGCCCAGGCGTGCGTTCCGCGGCAATGGCGGGCCGGAACCACAACAGGCAAACCAGCACCGCCAACCAGCGGAACCAGCGGTCCATTCAGCGTACCCTTCTACTTTTCGGGCAATCTGCCGGCACAACTCCGCCGGCCGTCCAAATTAAACACCGCTCGGCTCGGAAAGCATCGCCACCAACGGTATCGGCCGCGCAGGCTCCGTCGGCGAAAGGCTTCTGGTGCGTTTCCTTTCCAAAGCGTATCGCCAAGGAGAACGTCCGCCAATTGAGGAAAATGCATGGGCGCATGAATAAACGGTGTGAGTCAGCGGGTGGGCTCGCGGGGGCGTTCTGTGGAAGGGCGACCGCCTGAAGGCGGTCACTACGATACGAGCGAGCACTTACGAACGTGCGGTCACGACGAGCCTGGCCGCGACGCTTCATCCTCGTTCCAGGTGTCGCGCGCGGCCGGGTCGGGCCCGTCGGCGGGCGGGGGCGCGGGTTCGACAGCCGGACTGAAGCCTCCAAGGACTTCCGCCGGCGGCTCTTTCAGATCGCCCGGCGCCGTTGCGGGCCGCTCACCGGCCGGCTGGTCCGAGGCCGCCACACCGACCAGCGGCAACAGGTCGTCGCGCTCGGGTTCGTGCTCCAGGTGGACCTCATCGAGTTCGACGGCATCCTCGCTGTAGCGCAGCAACAGATAGAGGGCCGTCGCCGCCGTCCAGAAGAATGCCGCCCCGTAGCCGATCGCCAGCAGCACGACGACATGGATCCAGAACATCGCCAGCGGCCGGCCGAAATTGATCCAGCCGCGCGTGTTCTTTTCGAGGCGATCCGGATCGAGCAAATCCGCGATCGACGTGCTCACGAGCACACCCAGGTTCTCCAGCCCCATGCCATCGGAAACGCCCCAGCCGGCCAGGAACACGGTCATCGTCGCGAACAGCTTGACGACCAGAAACGCGAGCGCCCCGAACACAAGTGCCACCAGCACCAGCCACGCGAAATACCCGGGGCGGCCGTAGAGATAGCTGTACGAGCGGCTGAAGCCGTCGAACGCGTCCGTGCCCTCGACGCTGATCGTCGCGGACATCAGCGGCCAGCCGAGCGCCACGCCGACCACAATCAAAGCCATCACAAAGCCAATGGCCAGCGGGACGAACCAGAACAGACCGACCACGCCTTCTCCCACCCACGGCAGCCGGCCCAGCAGCCCACCCACCAGGCACAACAGCCACAGCGCAGCCACTCCGGCGATGGGCAACAGCGGCGCCGACAAGTAGGAGAGAAACCGGCCGCCCGCGAACCGCAAAGCCGCCCACAGCGCGACCCGCTCATCCCGCGCGAATTCCACGGCCGCCATGCGGGCGATCGCCCCGCCGAACAGGGACCACACGATGATCGCCCACAGCAGCCGCGTCCACGCGTAGGCGGCCTCTTCCACTCCGCCGTCCCCGTCCATGAGGTGGGACGCCGGCGCGAGAAACTGAGCCAGCGGTCTGGTCAGCTCACCCCAGTCGGCGGTGAGGTTTTCCATCAGCGATGAGTCGGCGTCGAAGCCGTCATAGGCGCCGGGGTAGGGCTGCCAGGGCCAGCGAAATGCCGCCTCGGCACCATCCGGCGCGAAGGGCAGTTCGACAAACAGCCGTTCGCCGGCAGCGACGACTGCCAGCGCCGCCGCCGCCAGCAGCAGCTTCCGCAAATCGGCCGCGATCCGCACGGCCCGCCACAGCCGGATCCAGGGAAACGCGTCCCGCCAGCGGAACGGCCGCTCGGTGAACGGACTCAAACCTGTCGCCTGCTGTTGATCCATCGTCTCCCTCGAATCGGAACGGGGTCAGACCCCTTTGCGGCTCACCAACTCTCCACGCTCATCATCGCTCGTCCGCAAAGGGGTCTGACCCCTTCACCGCCATAGCGCCCCATCGCGGAAGTCACGACCACGTGCTGAAGTTTCGCGGCACATTATGTCGGCGCGGGACATGCGAGAACAGCCTCACGACTCATCTCAGCCACTGCTTGATCGCATTCGTCACGCGATCGCCCTCAACGCTGGCCCAAACGCTTCCCGCCAGCATTGCCGCAGCGCATACGGCCAGAAGCAGCGTCCCCCACGGCCAGCGACACTCAGCGGCGCTACCCGCTTCCGCACGGTTGTCCAAAGCCTCGGCGGCGGCGGCTTCGTCGATCTCAGTCTGCTCGTACAAGGCCTTGCGGGCGATGTGCGTGATGTACAGCGTCACCGCGATCGTCGCCGCCAGCCCCGCGCCGCGCAGAATCCATTCGCCGGTGCTGGTGCTGCCGCCAGCCGCGGCGCTTCGGCCGAGCGAGCCGAGATACGCGACGAGAAACGTGGCCGGCAGCATGGCCACCCAGCTTGCCAGCACGCACGGCCAGAAGCGGATGGCCGTCACACCGTACAGGTAGTTCTGCAGGTTGAACGGTACGGCGGGCGAGAGACGCAGGAGCGCGACGATCTTCCAGCCGCGCTCGCCGATGGCGCGGTCGACCGCCAGCAGCTTCGGCGAGGCAGAGATCCGCCGCCGAATGTTCTCGCGCGCCGCATAACGTGCAATCAAAAATGCGAGGGCGGCTCCCGTCGTCGATGCCAGCGACGAGATCGCCAGGCCCGCGGCCAGGCCGTAGATGGCGCCGGCCGCAAGCGTCAGAACCGTCCCTGGAACCAAGAGGACCACGGCCACCACGTAGACCGCTGCCAGCGCGAGAGGCCCCCACATTCCCAGGCGTTCGACCCATTGTTCGAAGTTGTCCACGGCCTGCTCGATCGGCAGCAAACGCACGAACAGCAGGGCGCTCATGAACATCGCGCCGGCCGACACCCAGCGGATGAGTGCGGCGCGACGCGCCGTTACGGATTTCAGTGACCGCGTTTGTAAGGACATGCCCGTACTGCCGATCGATGCCTGGAAACGCCCGTAGTGTGGATTTCAATCCACACGACCAGAGCGTGGGCCACACGCATGATGTTGAGCATTGGCCGTGTGGATTGAAATCCACACTACGGATGGCGCTGCTGTGCGCGAACCTTTTCCAGGTGCCGGCCTCTATTCCCCGAATGAATCCGTTCGCATTCACCTCGCTGGCGCTGCCACACCAACCCGAAGCGCCAGCGAGGCCCAGCCAACCCACGTACACCCGAGCGGCCTCGCTGGCGCTTCGGGCTGGTGTCTCGAGAGCTCACATGTTCGACTCTCTGCCCGATGGCCTGTTGTTCGCCGGCGGGGCCGCGATTCTCACCATGCTGGTGACCGGCTGGTCGTACGTCAAAAGCGTCGTGCAGCAGGTCGCCGGACGCGTGGTGGTGACGGTCACCGTCAGCGGCTTTCAGGCCGAAGCCGTGCTGCTGTACCTCAAGACGCGGTTCCGCGCGTCGCGGTTCGGACCGCGCGCCTACCTCGGCTGGATGCTGTACGTGCGGCCGCGAAGCCGCGTGCAACTCGTACCGATGGAAGTCTCGCCGCCGGGCGGCAAGCTGTACTGGAAGGGCTGGCGGCCGCTGTGGACGCAGAAGGCCGTCGGCGCCGGCGACGAGTGCGAGGTCGGCACCAATGCCCGCGACTACACCAGCGACGGGCTGGCCCTGGTATTCCTGCGCGGCACGTTCGATCCCGATGCGCTCATCGTCGAAGCCGCCCAGTGGTACAACCGCCAGGTCGTGACCAACGACGAGACCGAAGGCCGCCGGCACTACATCAAGCACGTGTACGGCACCGCCGGAAAGATGACGGGCGCGTTTCCCACGCCCGACCGCGGCGCGTCCACGCCGGCGCCCTCGTCGAGCACCGACATCCGCGGCTGCCTGCCGTACCGTCCGCTCTTGTGGAGCTTCGCCGACCTCGGCCCGCAGCACGAAGCGGCGGGTAAAGCCGTCGAACGGCTGGCCCTCTCGCCCGCGGCGCTCGACCTCGTCGAAGAGGCCCGCCGCTGGAAGGACAGCGAAGAGTGGTACAAAGCGCATCTCGTCCCCTGGCGGCGCGGCTGGCTGTTGTACGGAGCGCCCGGCACCGGCAAAACGGCCCTGGCCCGCGCGGTCGCCGAAGATCTCGACCTGCCGATCTTCGTCTACGACCTCGCCAGCCTCTACAACAACGAGCTGGTGCAGGAGTGGGCGCGGATGCTCTCGGAAGTGCCGGCGATGGCCCTCATCGAGGACATCGACGCGGTGTTCGACAAGCGGCGGAACCTCGTCAGCCGCGACCAGCAGCACCTCACGTTCGACTGCCTCCTGAACTGCCTGGACGGCGTCGAGCGCGCGGACGGTCTGTTCGTGGTGGTCACCACCAACCGCATCGAACGCATCGACCCCGCGCTGGGCCTGCCGGACGAGCACACCGGCTCGACCCGTCCCGGCCGCATCGACCGCGTCGTCGAGCTGGGCCCACTGGACGAAGCCGGCCGCCACAAACTCGCCGCCCGTATTCTGGCCGACTGGCCGCATGAGCGTGACCTCGTAGTGATCGAAGGCACCGGCGACACCGGCGCCCAGTTCCAGGAGCGCTGCGCCCGCCGAGCGCTGGAACTGCGCTACGACCGCCCCCGCCCCCGCAACGGCGCCCGCCCGCCAAAGCGGCTCGGCGTGTAAGTTGGGTCGAGAGTCGAGGGTCAAGAGTCGAGGGCCAGCAGGAAGAGGTCAGAAGTCAGAGGTCACAGGTCAGAGGTCGGAAGTCAGCGCCGTTGCGGAGGGCTCTCGACTCTCGACCCTGCGCCGGCCCTCGACGCTTGTCCCTTGACCCGGAAGCAACTTGGCAACTTTGCAACTTGCACACGCCCTGCCCCCCGGACCATCTTGCCCCTCAAGGTTCGGGCGGGGAAATCGAAACGGAAGGGCGAATGCGGCCACGGCGCGGATTCCTTGCGTCAAGGTTCAGTTGCTCTCTCTACCCATACGCGACCGGTTGCGCGCTTGTCGCCGTCGTCGACGCGCCTCTCGCCATGCCCCCCCGGTTAGCGCGGGACGTACGGGCCGGTGCTGCGGATGTGGAACGCGTGCGGCGTTTGCCATCGCTTGACTTTCTACGGCAAGCGCGTTGGAATGCGCCGGAATGGACGCATGTTTCTATCCTCGGAAACCACCAATCGGGACCGCCGCCATTCCTGACTCGGCGACCTGACACCGGTCGAGTTCGAGGAGCAGTCGACCGTGCGGTGGACTGTGCAGAAACCTGAAGCACCCCACCGGGGGCGGCTTCTTGTCCTTATGCCGAGGAGCTCGCTATGCGACTCGCCCTATCTTTCCTACTCGCGGCGGCCAGTCTCAGCGGATGCGGTACGGGAGCCCAGGAGCAGCGCGCGAAGACTGAAGACGGGAAGGATGCGATCCTCGAGGCCGACGGCACCTGGTCAGATGTCGGAAAGTACACGAAGGACAAGAATGCCACGCTCGCCTACACGGGAAAGCGGGGCACGTTCGCCATGTACCTTGTGCCGGACACCTGGAAGAAGCTCGACGAAGTCGATAACGAGGACGCCGAAGTTGAATTCGACCACAAGGACGGTGATGTCTATGCGATGATCATCGCCGAGCGCATCATGGTTCCGCTGAACACGCTCAAGAAGATCGCCTTCGATAACATCCGGGCGCTAGACGAGAGCGCAAAGATCGCATTCGAGGAGAAACGGACCGTCAACGGCAAGAATGTACTGTGCCTCACCATTGAGGCTACTGTCGAGGGCATTCCTTTTACCTACCACAACTACTACTACTCAGGTGACGAGGGTTCGTTTCAAGTTATGACATTCACCGGAAGGAACCTCTTCAAGGAGTATAAGCCTGAGATGGAGGCCTTCCTGAACGGATTCGAGATTGTCAAGAAGAAGGATTGACCATCTACAGGATGTGTCCGGATAGGCAGCTTAAAAGCGGACGCAGCGCTTTTCCGTCGGGCTCCATAGGAAAAGAGCAGCCTCTCCTATGTCCTCCCCCATTGAAGGACCGGAAAGGGGACATTCTGGTCTGGGACGGCTACTTTCGAGGCTGGCAAAAGCAGAAGGTCGCTTGTCTGAGCCCCAGCTTTGCCGAGCCTCCGACTTAGTTAAACGTTTCGTTAGGCGGTGCCAGCGATGAATACTTAACCGGCTCTTGTCGCGGAGTTGCGGCAACAAGGCGCCCAATGTGCTCAACGTGGCGGGCAGTATGGCGAGAACCCCTTCAGGTCTGGCGAATCCTGGCAGTTCCTCGTCTGGCATCGGGGTTTTCTCGGGGGCAGGAGAAGAGGGGCATTCCGAACGCACCAGCTCTTCAACCGCTCGACATGCTCTTCCGATGCCGATCGGTAAGGTCCCTGGCAGCGGAGTCCAGCATCACCGCCTCCGGCCAGCCGCTGGACGCGATCGATCGCCGAATCCAGCAGCCCGTCCTCGCTCGCCATCGGTATCAGGACCTCCGCGAAGTATCGTTCGAGCAGATCCTGCAGCGGCCTCGCGTCTTCGTACCGCCCCGCAGCGCACAGCTCGTACAACTCAACCACGAAGCCCGCATTGAGCCCGGCAACGGAGCTGTACGTGCCGCGGCCACCGGCCTTCATCTTCTCGACGAGGTCCCGTTCGCCGCCAAACACGGAAAAGCCAGGCACTGCATCGAGAATGCGACCCAGTTCGTCTACGGACGCGCCGGTTTCCTTCATGCCGATCAACGTCCGGTGGCGACTGACCAGCTCAGCGAGGAGTGGTGGTGCGATCCGCCGCTTCGCCCGCTCGGTCTGATACAGGATCAGCGGCACCTCACCGGCCGCATCGGCCGCGGCCGCGAAGAACCGCAGAACTTCATCGTCCTTCAGCTCCAGCCAGAACGGCAGCGCCAATTGAATGCCATCCGTCCCGGCGGCGCAGGCCGCCAAGATCCGCCGGCAGACCGTCCGACTGCTCAAAGCCGTGCAGCCGATCTGCACCGGCAGGCCCGCGGAGTGCGCTTCCTCACAAGCGATGGCGGCGATGCGCTCAAAGGTCGCATCGTCCTGCGCGTAGAATTCACCCGTCGTGCCGCCGGTGTAGACGCCGGCAACGCCAGTCCCGGCGTAGGAGCGGACCTCCGATCGGAACCGCTCTTCGTCGAGCCGGTCGTCCTCCGTCCAGGGAGCGATCAGCGCCGGCCAGACGCCGCACAGGGTCCCGCTCGTCAGCTCCTGCCGTGCCATGCTGTCGTTCTACATGCGTCGGTGATTTCTACGTCTGCGCCAGCTCCCGGTGCAGCGTTCGCTCGCACCACGCCGCCACGCGGAATAGATCCGCTTCGGCGAAATCGCGGCCCACGATCTGCAGGCCCAGCGGCAGGCCCTCCGGCGAGAGGGCGATCGGGAAGGACACGGTTGGCAGGCCGGAATAGCTCCACGGCGAATTGAACGCGGGATCGCCGGTCGTGGAGCGATCCGGCGCCGGCCCGGTCGTCGCGGGACAGACCAGTGCATGGACGCTGTCGAACACGCCCTGCAGCGTGCGCCGCAAACGCGACTGGTGCCGCCGGCAGCGAACGTACTCCGTGGCCGCCACGCCGAATCCCTCTTCAATCAATTGGCGAATGCTGGGCGCATAGACCTCGCCGTGCTGGCGGAACTGCTCCTCGTGCCAGGAGGCCGCTTCGGCCGCCATCAGCATGCGGTGACAGCGGAACAACGAGTTGAACTCGCCCGGCAACTGCACGTCGAGGACCTTGGCCCCCGCGGCCTTGAACTTTTCGAGCGCCGCTTCCAACGCCTCCAGAGCGGCCGCTTCCGCGAGGTCTTCAAACGGACCTCGCAGCCGACCGAGCTTCGGCGGACGCAGCGAACTCTCCTCCAGCGCGGCCAGCACGGCCGGCGTCGGCTCGCGGGCCGATTCCGGATCGCGGCGGTCGTAGCCGGCGATCGCATCGAGCAGGATCGCCAGGTCCGTCACCGTGCGCGCAATCGGGCCGGGATGATCGAGGCTGGGCGCCAGCGGAACCACGCCGTGCAGGCTGACGAGCCGGTACGTCGGCTTACAACCGGCGACGCCGCAATACGTGGCGGGTCGCGTGATCGAGCCGCCCGTTTGAGTTCCCAGCGCCCCCAGGCACATGCCGGATGCGACCGCGACGGCCGATCCGCTGGACGAACCGCCGGGAGTGCGGTCGAGTGCCCAGGGATTACGCGTTTCGGCCGGATCGAACGAGGCAAACTGCGTGGTGACGGTCTTCCCCACAATCACGGCGCCGGCCGCACGGAGGCGGGCCACGATCGTTGCGTCGGAGCGGGCCGGTTCCGAGTGCAACTGCGGGCAACCGGCAGTGGTGGGAAGCCCGGCCACGTCGATGATGTCTTTGACGCCGATCGGCACGCCGTGCAGAAACCCGTGCCAGTGCCGCTGCCCCAGGTCGAGATCCAGCTCTTCCGCCTGCGCCCGCGCGCCGTCGCGATCGACGACGGTCCAGGCGTGCAGTTCGTCTTCGCGCGCATCGATGGCGGCGAGGCAGGCTTCCGTGACTTCCACACAAGTCCGCTGTCCCGTCCGCAGTGCGTGGGAGACGCCCTCGATTGTTTCCTCAACGCCCGGAAAGAGCTTCACGATGGTTCTCGCCTGCGCATGTTCCGTGAAAGCATGCCGTAGGCAGGGTCGAGGGACAAGGGTCGAGACCCTTGACCCTCCGCTGGCAATCTCGCGGCCTCACAAAATTTCCGGAACGCCCGCCTAAGAAACGGCGTCTTCATCCGTGGAAGAAGATAGCAGGCGAAGTGAGCGCGCCGGCAGGTGCCGGCGCCGCGCCTCGATCGCCACCGCGAAAACCCGCAGGAGCACACCGATGCAGCCGCTCGCGTCTCGCCGCACTGTTCGCACGTCGGCCCTTCTGGCCGCGGTGGCCGTTTCCGCCGGGCTGGCCGCGCCTGCGGCCCGGGCCTGCTTCATGATCTCGCCGCAGCCGGTGCAGGTGTGGCTCGACCACATCCACGTCGATATCACCGACCAGGTCGCCGTCAAAACCTACAACTGCACGTTCAAGAACCTCAACGCGCAGGCGATCGTCGGCGGCACGTGCTACATGGAGCTGGAGCCGGGCGCCCAGGTCGACGACATGTCGGTGCTGGTCGACGGCAAGGAGATGAAGGCTGAGATCCTCGACGTCGAGAAGGCCAAGCAGGTCTTCACAGACGCGGTGCAGAAGGGGGGCTCCCCGGCTTTGCTCGAATACTTCGGGAACCAGCTCATCCAGACGCAGGTGCCCCGCGTCCCGCCGAACGGTACCGTGACCATCAAGCTCAAGTACACCACGGTGCTTCAGCGCAAAGACGGCCTCGTGCGGCTGCAGATGCTCAACACCAATCCCAAAGCCCTCATGCAGCCGCTGCAGAGTGCCAGCGTCACAGTCAACATCAAGAGCACTGAGCCGATCAAGAACGTCTACTCACCCACGCACAAGATCGACCTCATCGAGCGCGAGGGCTGGGACATTTCGGCCGAGTGGTCGCAGGAGAATTACCTGCCGAAGAACCCGTTCATGTTCTACTACCAGGTGGCTGAAGACAAGGTGGGCGCGAGCCTCGTGGCGCATCGCGAGCCGGACGAAGAAGGCGCCTTCATGCTGATGTTCTCGCCCACCATCGGCAGCGGCGCGGGACAGGTCGCGGAAAGCGACATTCTTCCCAAGGACGTGGTGTTCTGCGTCGATACTTCGGGATCGATGCTCGCAGGCGGCAAGATGGACCAGGCGCGGGCCGCCCTCAAGCACTGCGTCGAGAGCCTGCGGCCGGGCGACCGCTTCAACATCGTCGATTTCAGCACCGCCGCCCGCAGCTTCAACGCAGAGGGCCTGGTGGCATTCGACGACGCCAGCCGCGAGCGGGCCGTGCGGTATGTCGAAAAGCTGAACGCCCGCGGCGGCACGGCCATCGAAGAGGCGCTGGAACTGTCGCTGAAGCTGCTCGATAGCGGTGACCCCCCCTCGCCCCCCCTTAGTAAGGGGGGGAATGGGGGGGGTGGCGGTAAAGCCGACCGCCGGCTGAAGATGATCCTGTTCGCCACCGACGGCCTGCCCACGATCGGCGAGCGCGACCCGGAGGCGATCTTGCGCTCGATCGCCAAACGCAACACCGACGACGTGCGGATCTTCGTCTTCGGCGAAGGCTTCGACGTGAATACGAAGCTCCTGGACTTTCTGGCACTCGACCATCGCGGCGAGGCCGATTACATCCTGCCGGATGAAAACATTTCCGAAAAGATCGGCCGCTTCTTCGACCGCGTCGGCAGCCCGCTGATGACGGACCTCGAGATCAAGATCGACGGCCTGGAAGTGACGGACCTGCATCCGCGCCGCATCCCGGACGTGTACAAGGGCGAGCAGGTGGTCGTCTACGGCCGCTACACGGGGCACGGCAAAAAGACCGTGCAACTGACAGGCAACGTGGGCGGTAGTCGCCGCACGTTCGAGTACGAGCTGGAGTTTCCCGAGCTCTCCGAGGACGACAAGAACGCTTTCGTCCCGCGGCTGTGGGCCGGCAAGAAGGTCGACTTCCTGCTGAACGAGATCCGCAAAGGCGGGATGGAGAACAAGGAGCTGGTCGACGAGGTCACGTTCCTCGCGAAGCGGTACGGCATCGTCACGCCCTACACCAGCTTCCTGATGGCGGAAGACATTGTCTCGGCTCCGCAGGCCCAGCTTGCCCAGCAGTTGCAGGGCCGGTTCGGCAATCTCGGCAGACGGCCGTCGTATGCGCTTCCCGCGGCGGGCCCAGCGTCCACGGCCACGCCGGCCCGCGAATCGGCGGATTTTTCCGGCAAGCCCGCGGTCGACGCGGCCAAGCGGCTGAACGAGCTGCGGCGCGGCGCCGGCGTCAGCGGCGGTGCCGCCGCCTTCGACGAAGAGGCCGAACGGATCCTCGGACTGGAGGAAGGCGCCGACCCCAACGCCCGTTCGTCGCTCTCGGCGCTGCGGTACATCGGCTCGCGGACGTTCTACAAGTCCGGCGAGGTGTGGTACGACAGCCGCTTCAGCCCCGAGAAGAATAAAGTCACCCGCACGGTCAAAGTCGGGAGCGACGAATACCTGAAGCTGCTCGAGGGCGACGTCCGCCTGGCCAAGTATCTGGCCTTGGGCGACGTGGTGGTGCGCATCAAGGACAAGTGGGTGCGCTTCGAGTCGTGATCCTGCAAGGCGAGCGGGGGGCGTCAGCCCCCCGATGCGTGCAAGGGCCAATGCCGCCCGCCCCAGCCGCACTTTCCGCGGCCGCACCGAATGTGGCCTTGGCGCATGAATGTATCGGGCGGCTGACGCCGCCCGCTCGCCTGCGCTGCGTTTACGCCCGCACCGGAGGGCGGTAGCGGATGCGCCGCGGGCGGTCGGCGTCGGCGCCCAGCCGCTGCCGGCGGCTTTCCTCGTACATGCGGTAGTTGCCCTCGAACCACACCACCCCGCTGTCGCCCTCGAACGACAGGATGTGCGTCGCGATGCGGTCCAAAAACCAGCGGTCATGGCTGGAGATCATCGCGCAGCCGCCGAAAGTCTGCAGGCCCTCTTCCAGCGCCCGCAGCGTGTCGACGTCGAGGTCGTTGGTCGGCTCGTCGAGCAGCAGGAGATTCCCGCCCGAGCGCAACAGCTTCGCGAGGTGCACGCGGTTCCGCTCGCCGCCCGAAAGCTGCTTGACGAGCTTCTGCTGGTCGGTGCCTTTGAAGTTGAAGCGGCCCACGTAGCTGCGGGCGTGGATCCGCACGCCGCCGACATCGAGCTGGTCGATCCCGCCTGAGATCTCTTCGTAAACGGTCTTCTCGCCGTCGAGGGCGTCGCGGCTTTGATCGACGTATGACAGTTCGACCGATTCGCCTACGCGCAAGGCCCCGTCGGTGGGCTGTTCCTGCCCCACGATCATGCGAAACAGCGTCGTCTTGCCGGCGCCGTTGGGACCGATGACGCCCACGATGCCGCCGCGGGGCAGATCGAAGTTCATGTCGTCGAACAGCAGCTTGTCGCCGAAGGCCTTGGCAAGATGCTCGGCCCGCACGACGAGGTCGCCCAGCGGCTGTCCCACGGGGATCTGGATCTCCGGCGCGTCGTCGCGGGTGTCGTACTCCTGGCCGGCAAGCTCTTCGTAACGCTGGAGGCGGGCCTTGTTCTTGGTGGCGCGGGCCTTGGGCGACAGGCGGACCCACTCCAGCTCGCGCCGGAGCGTCTTCTGGCGGTTCGACTCGCGCTTCTCTTCGACCGCCAGCCGCGCCTGCTTCTGCTCCAGCCACGCCGTGTAGTTGCCCTCGAAGGGATAGCCGCGGCCGCGATCCAGCTCCAGGATCCAGCCCGCCACGTTGTCGAGGAAGTAGCGGTCGTGGGTGACCGCCACCACCGTGCCGGGAAAATCGTGCAGGTACCGCTCCAGCCAGGCGACGGAATCGGCGTCGAGATGGTTCGTCGGTTCGTCGAGCAGCAGCAGGTCCGGGCTTTGCAGCACGAGCCGGCACAGCGCGACCCGCCGCTTCTCGCCGCCCGAGAGCTGTGCGATCTTCGCCTCACCGGCGGGGACGCGGAGCGCATCCATCGCCAGCTCGACGGTGCGGTCCAGCTCCCACAGGTTGGCCGCGTCGATCTTGTCCTGCACGCGGGCCTGCTCTTCGAGCGTCTCTTCCATTTCCTCGGGCGAGAGATCCTCCCCCAGCTTGATGCTCAATTCGTTGAAGCGGTCGAGGATCGTCTGCGACTCGCGGACGGCGTCCTGGATGGCCTCATCGACTGAGTGCCACTGGTCCAGCCGCGGCTCCTGCGGAAAGAACCCGATGCGGATACCCTTCGCGGGCCGCGCGGTACCCATGAAGTCCTTGTCTTCGCCGGCCATGATCCGCAGCAGCGTGGACTTTCCGGCCCCGTTGTTTCCCAACACGCCGATCTTGGCCCCGGGAAAGAAGGCCAGCCAGATATTGTGCAGGACCTCCGTCTGATCATAGATCCGCGTGAGGCCTTCGATCGTGAAGATGTACTGTTGGGACATGCGAGTTGAATCTGAAACAACAGGGGTGAGAAATCCGAATGACGAAATCCGCATGACGAAAGAATGCCGAATGACGAAGCTCAAATGACGAAACGCCGCGGTCGAAGTCTTTTCGTCATTCGGATTTCGACATTCGTCATTGCCGCCGTCAAGGTTCGAGTTCGCGCAGCCGCTGTTCGATCTCCGGATCGGGCGGGAAGCGGCCGAGCGACTGTTGGCGGCGGAAGTGGGCCTCGAAATCGGCCAGTTGCGGCTCGACCTCGCGGCGGGCGGCGTCGGTCATGCGGTCGACGAACAGCACTCCGTCGAGATGGTCGGTCTCGTGCTGCACCACGCGACCCGGCAGGTCCGTCAGCGTCATCTCGAATTCGTTGCCCTTGAGATCGAACGCGTTGACCAGAATCTGCTCCGCCCGCCGCACCGGGCCGAACAACTCCGGCAGGCTCAGGCAGCCTTCCTCGCCCTCGACGCTGCCCTTGCGGCGGAGAATCTCCGGATTGATGAACACGTACTCCTCGTCGCGCTCCGACGCCTCACCGGTCGGGTTGACCACAAACACCCGCCACGGCAGCGCCACCTGATTGGCCGCCAGACCGATGCCCTGCGAGGCGTACATCAGGTCGAACATCTGCCGCACCGCGCTGCGCAGCTCGGCGTTGATCTGGCGGATGGGCTGCGACTTCCAGCGCAGCGCAGGGTGAGGGTACTGAACGATCTGCATGACGGCTTCGGACGGAATCGATGTGGTGAACACACGGGGATTATAGCGCTCGTCCGCGTCAAGGTCGAGCAGGCGGCTCGTCTACGCGTTTAGCCGCGGCCCAGCGGGCCGCGCGGCCCGCTGGGCCGCGGCTAAACGGGATCTAGGCAAACCGCAATTGGCCGAACTCCCGGATGCGGTTCGTGATTGCGGGCTCGACCGGCAGCCGTTCCATGCTGCTGGCGCCGTAGAAGCCGACGACGCCTTCGGTGTGGTCGAGAATGTACTGGGCGTCGGCCGGTTCGGCGATCGGCCCGCCATGGCACAGGACGAGCACGTCGCCGTTGACGCGTTTGGCCGCGTCGTGCATCTCCTGCACGCGGCGGGCGGCCTCCTCCAGAGTGACGGCCGTCTGCGCGCCGATCGAGCCTTTGGTTGTCAGGCCCATGTGCGGGATAAGGATGTCGGCCCCGGCCTCGGCCATCGCCGCCGCTTCTTCGGCGTTGAACGCGTACGGCGTCGTCAACAGGCCCAGGTCCCGCGCCTGGCGGATCATGTCGACTTCGAGGCCGTAGCCCATGCCGGTCTCTTCGAGGTTCGCGCGGAAGATGCCGTCGATCAGCCCCACGGTGGGGAAGTTCTGCACGCCAGAGAAGCCGGCGGCGAGCACCTCGCGCAGGAACACGGGCATCAGCCGGAAGGGATCCGTCCC
>JAHWKJ010000411.1 GCA_019347905.1 Planctomycetota bacterium | reverse complement strand
TCCGGGGCGGCACACCCCGGCTTTTCAGCCCCGGCTATCTGCACGGCCAGCCGCCGCTCCACGGCCTTGCGCAACAGCAGTTGGCCGTCGCGGGTCTTCTCGACATCCTTCGTCCTCTTGGGGCCCGGCTCGTTCTCGTTCAGCCGCACGACTACGCTCCGGTTCGCGAGCTTCAGCCGCGCAGGCAGCCGCATGGCGAACTCGACCAGATCGTTGTCCAGGAAGGGCACGCGCGACTCCAGACCGTGTGCCATCGCCAGTTTGTCTTCCACCACCAGCAGGCCGTGCAGAAACGTGCGGGCTTCGAAATACAGGCTGTGGTTGATGTAGTCTTCGGGCCGGGTCAGCTCGGACGCGTGGGTCTGGAAGACGTCGCGGAAGATGTCCCGCGTCCAGACGTGCTTCACGTCGTTCCAGATGGGCCGGAAGACCGCCTGAATTTCGCGGTTGGGAATCAGCCGCTGCCAGTAGGCGTAGTACTTGTCGACGTAGTGCTCGAAATCGTCGTTGACGACGGCGCGGTAGTAGCGCCAGGGGTAGCCGCCGAACAACTCGTCGCCGCCCGTGCCCGCCAGCACCACCTTCACGAACTTGCTCGCCAGTTGGGCGGCATAGAAGTTGGGGTAACTCTGGCCGACGCGCGGCTCTTCCAGATGCCAGGCGAGACGGGGCAGCACGCGTTCCATGTCGCCCGCCTTGAGCACCATCTCGTAATGCTCGGTCTTGAACAGGTACGACATGTACTCCGCTCGCTCGCGCTCGTCGCAGGCCAGTTCCAGGCCCGAGGCCGAATGCAGGTCGAAGCCGCAGGTGAAGGTCCGCATGTAGGGCAGCTCGCCGGCCGCCACGGCGGTGATCGAGCCGGAGTCCATGCCGCCGCTGAGATAGGCCCCCACGTCCACGTCGCTGACGAGTTGCCGCTTCACCGCCTGCCGGAACAGCCGCACCAGCTCCTCGACGCACTCGGCCTCGTCGGCTGCGTCATCGGGTTCGCGGAAATCGAAGTCCCAGTAACGCGCGGGCGCTGTCACGCGGCCGGGCGCGATGTGCATCCAGCACCCCGCGGGCAGCATCCGCACGCCCTTGTTGAGGGTGCGGTCCGTGAAAAAGTTCTGGAAGGTGAAGTATTCGACCAGAGCTTCCTTGTCGATCTCGGACGCACAGGCGCCATGGGCCAGGACGGCCTTGATCTCTGAGCCGAAGAGGAAGGTCGCCCCCGTCTGCGCGTAATACAGCGGCTTGATTCCATAACGGTCTCGGGCCAGGAACAGCGACTTGTCGCGGCTGTCCCAGACGGCCAGCGCGAACATACCGTTGAATCGTTCGAGGCAGCGCTGTCCCCACTCGGCGAAGGCATACAGCACGACTTCGGTATCCGTCCGCGAACGGAAGTTCCAGCCGCGCCCTTCCAGTTCGGACCGCAACTCGCGGTAGTTATACAGTTCGCCGTTGTATCTGATCGCAAACCGGCCGTCAACCGATGGCCACGCCCGACGGCCTGCCTCCGACAGATCGAGGATCGCCAGCCGCCGATGTCCCAGCGCCACGGAACCCTCGACGTAGTGCCCCTCGCCGTCGGGACCGCGGTGGGCGATCGCGTCGGTCATCCGCTGGAGCGCCGCGGGCGAGGCCGGGGCGCCGTCGAGATGGTAGATGCCGGTTACGCCGCACATCGGGACTGCTCGCAACTGCGGATGGCATGCGCAATGAAGGCCACGTCGCTGTCCTGCATGTGATTGTGCAGGGGAAGCGCAATGGTTTGACGCGCGGAACGGAGTGCCGCGGGGAAATCGTCCGCCGCGAAGCCGTAGCGCTCGCGGTAGTATGCCAGCGTATGGACGGCATGGGTTCCCGGCCGCGTCGCGATTCCTCGCTCGCCCAGGCTTTGCATCAGCTCGACCGGCGAGACGGGAGCGGTTCGCTCGTCGAGGGCGCACACAAAGGCCTGCCAACCGTGCCGCTCCTCCTGCCGTGCAGCCGGCAGCCGCAGCCACGCCAGCCCGGCCAGCTCGTGCCGGTAGCAGTCGGCGAGCTTCTGCCGCTGTTCGAGGAAGACATCCAGCCGGCCAAGCTGCACCAGCCCCACCGCCCCTTGCAGGTCGGTCATGCGGTAGTTGTAGCCCAGCAAGTCGAACTCGGGCAGAATCCACGGCTGCGGCCCGCGGTGCCGCTGCTCTTCCGAGATCGAGGCGCCGTGATTTCGGAGTTGTTCACAGCGTTCGGCGAGATCGCGGTCGCGCGTGGTGATCATGCCGCCTTCGCCGGTCGTAATCGTCTTGCGCGGATGGAATGAGAAGCAGCCAACTCTCCCGAGCGACCCCGCCGATCGTCCGTGGTACGAGGCCCCGGCGGCGCAGGCGGCGTCTTCCACGATGGGAATCTCGCCGGCCACGCGGGCGAGCGCGTCCATGTCGGCACACAGGCCGAACAGGTGCACGGCGATAATGGCCCGCGTGCGGGGCGTAATGGCTGTTGCGACCTGCGCCGGGTCGATGTTGTATGTCTGCGGATCGACGTCGACGAACACCGGGGTCGCCCCGCAGTACAGGACGACATTGGCCGTAGCCACCCACGTGAACGCCGGCACGATGACCTCGTCGCCCGGTCCAATTCCCAGCCCGGCCAATGCCAGATGCAGGGCCGTTGTGCAACTGGTTGTGGCCAGGGCGTAAGGGACGCCGTGGCGCGCCGCGAAAGCCTTCTCGAACGCGGCCACCTGTGGTCCCTGAGTCAGCCAGCCGCTCTGGATCGGCTCGCGCAGCGCCTGCCATTCCTCGTCGCCGAGGCAGGGGCGGGCGATGGGGATGTTGCGGATCGTTTCAGGCGGCACGCAACTCTCCTTCGCGGCGGCGATCGGCGACCTCGTCCTTGTGCGCGCTGCGCCACTCGATCAGGCGGGCGATGCCTTCCCGCAGCGTCACGCGGGCGTCGAATCCCAGTTGCTCGCGGGCCTTTCTGGGACAGCCCACGCGGTTTTTGACGAAGGTCGTGCCGCCCGGGTGGTATTGGATGTCGAGGTTCGACCCCGTCACCTCCAGGATCAGCTCGGTCAGCTCCCGGATGCTCGTGCGGACGCCCGTGCCGACGTTGTAGAACTCATCCGCCGCGTCGGCTCTCATGGCGCAGACGTTGGCGGCGGCGCAGTCGCCGACGTAGACGAAGTCGTAGGCCTGCGAGCCGTCGCCGTAGACGACCGGCGGCAGTCCCGCGTCGAGCCGGTCGAGGATCTTCATGATCACCGAGATATATGCGCCTTGGTAATCCTGCCGCGGACCGTAGACGTTCATGTACCGCAGGCCGACGTATTCGAATGCCTGTTTGAGGCCCCGGGCCCGGTGGTACAGCGAGCGGGCCATATGCTCGCCGCAGATCTTGGTGGCGCCGTAGAAGTTGGTGTTGTTGTACGGGTGATCTTCCGTCATGGGCTCTGTGACGGCATCGCCGTAGACGGAGGCCGAGGACGAATACACCAGCCGCTTCACCCCGGCGTTCAAGCAGGCTTCCAGCACGTTGAAGGTGCCCGCGATGTTCACTTCGAAGGCCGACCGCGGGAACTCCTGGCAATGCAGCAGCCATAGCGCGGAGAAGTGAAACACGCCGTCCATGCCCTCCATGGCCCGGGCGAGAATGTCGCGATGCAGGATGTCGCCGCCGTACGGAAAGATCTGCACGCGGTCGTCCTGGAGCGCCGCGGTGAGGTTCTCGCGGCGTCCGCGGGTGAAATTGTCGAAGATGCAAATCTCGGCGACGGGTTCGGCGAGGAGCGCATCGACAGTGTGCGAGCCGATCAATCCGCCGCCGCCGATCACCAGCAGTCGTTTGTTCGTGAGGTTCATTGTGTCCCTTCACCAGTGGAATCGATCGCAGCCGTCGTTTGCGGGTGGATGGATTCAGCGGATGCGGACCTCGCGGTCCGTGACGCCCAGCCGCAGGAATGTCTGATCGACGTAGTAGACGGCGGCCGGCCGCAGATTGGCCGTCACCGTCTTCGCGGTCTGATAGCGCTCGCGGATGGCCGCGAGTTCCGGGTCGCAGCCCGAGAGATAGTTCAGCCAGGCGAGATTCGCGCGGTGGTACCCCGGTGTGGGCAGGGTGCCGGCGTCGTCGAAGTAGTGGCCCGATTGCGGGATGTCGAAGCGATGGGCGTTGCTCTTGAAGCCGAGCAGGCAACGCCGCAGCAAGTCGTGCAGCATTGCGGACTCGGGGTCCGCGGAGTCGACGGTCCGGGCGACGTCCCACACGCCGGCGATAGCCGCCAACGAGCCGTCCAGCACCGTCCCGCGATAACCTGGGTATTCTTTCAGCCAGACGCCCCGGTCGAGCAGTTGAAGGAAGCCATACTCGTTTTCCAGCAGGGCGAGAATCGCCTGTCTCGCGGCGGTGCGGTATTTTTCCTCGCCGGAAATCCGCCAGCCCCAGGCGAGTGCCGAGGCCGCCTGTCCCTGCGCCATTCCCGAGTACCACGGCGCCCGCTGCTCGCACAACGGGAAGTCGAAGGTGTAAGGGAACACGAGATTCCCGCGCGGCGTTCGCTCGGCCGCACCGATCAGATAATCGAGGTTGCGAAACAGCAGCGTCCTTGCCTGCTCGGTGTTGCGATGCGCCACGAGGCAGAGCGCGAACTGGGCGATCGTTACGGGATTCCGCTGCACTCCCAGAGTCCCGCCGTAGTCGTAGACGCAGATGCCCTCGTCGTCCAGCCGTTGAGACACGCTGTCGAGATCGCAGGCGCCCAAATGATAGAAATCCTGGACGGTCGGCAGCGTGTAGTCGTTGTCGAAACTGGACAGCAGCATCGCCTTGCGAACGACGAACGTGGTCGGCAACGCCGCGACTGCCAACACCACCAGGGCCGCCACGATCAGCCTCCGGCGCCAACGCGTACCGCTCTGTGGCGAAGGATGCTCCTCCCCCATTGGTTCGGCCGTGGTGCCTCGCGCGTGTCGTCGAGCCACCAAGGCACCAGGTTCACCCAGAACCGCTTTTCCCACGTCAACGTCTCCTCAAGCGGCCCGGGTGGCCGTTTGTTGCGCGACGGCGCGCTTCACCGCTTCGGCCACGGCGCTCTGTTCCGGACTTGTGAGTTCCGGAAACATGGGAATGCTGAAGCACCGCGCGGCCGCCGCTTCGGCCTGTGGCAGGCTGCCGCGGCCGTAATTCAACGCGGCGTAAACCTGCTGTCGGTGCAGCGGCACGGGATAGTACACGTAGCAACCGATGCCCTCGGCCTGCAGAGACTCGAGCACGTGGTCGCGCCCGTCGGCCAGCAACGTGTACTGGTGATAGACCGCATACACCAGGTCGGACTGTGGTGCGGACGGTCCGGTGGGGATGATGGTGCCGGCGATTGCGACTTCCCTGGGACGCGTGAGGCCCGGCACATCTGCCAGAAGCACGTTGTAGCGGCAGGCGTGCTGGCGGCGCAGTTCGTTCCAACGGTCCAGCCGCGGCAGCTTGACACGCAGGATCGCGGCCTGCAGTTCGTCGAGCCGGCTGTTGAGGCCGACCTCTTCGTGGTGGTACTTGACGCGTCCGCCGTGCCGCCGCAGGATCTCGATCCGTTCGTACAGCCGCTGGTCGCCGGTGACGACCATTCCGCCGTCGCCCATGGCGCCGAGGTTCTTGCTGGGGAAGAAGCTGAAGCAGCCGACATGGCCGAACGTTCCCACGTGACGCCCGCGGAACTTCGCCCCCATCGCCTGGGCGCAGTCTTCGATAATCAACAGGCCGTGCCGTTCGGCGATGCGGCCGATCGCTTCCATGTCGCACGGCTGGCCGAACAGGTGCACCGGCAGAATGGCTTTGGTGCGTGGGGTGATCGCCGCCTCGATCAGCCCCGGGTCGATGTTGTAGGTCGTTGGGTCAATGTCGACGAAGAC
>JAHWKJ010000410.1 GCA_019347905.1 Planctomycetota bacterium | reverse complement strand
CATCCTGTTGCTGAGATGGAGTTCCCGCACAAGGAGCCTGGTCAGAAGCCGATTCGCGTCAGGACCGCACTGACGCAGCGCTGCTGAGGCAATCTGTTCCACGGCCCCGTGCGGGTCCCCGGTGAAGCAGCCCGAGGCATGGTGAAGGTGACGCTGTCCTTCGACAGTTGGAAAAAGCGCGCGGTGCGCCGCGCGACGTTCGAGTTGCCGGTCGACCCGGAGGAAGCTGCGCCGGCTGACGAGACGGAACCGAACGAGTGAGAAGCCGAGATCACTCGGCCGAGTTCTCAAGCAGGGCATCCAATGCAGGCAAGGGCGCCCGGATGAGCTCAATCTGCTTCTTGTTCCGCGAAAGTACGATCAGCAGCTGCCCCTCGTGTTCGATGACGTGGGGATACTGCACGCTGGCGATGCCCGTCGCGAATTTGTGCCAGATCGGCTCCAGGCCCGCGACAGCCGCCGGGGACGGAACGGACAGTTGCGCCATCCGCGTGAACGTGCGGCCGTCACGGCTGATCGACAGGTGCATCTCGCGGCGGTTGAGTTTCGGGTTCGCGTTGGAAATGAGGATGCGGAAGCCTCGGCTCGTCCGCATCGAAAAGAGCTTGCTGGTGGCATTCGGAAAGTTCGTCAGCGCCGGCCTCGTCCACGTTCGGCCCTGATCGGGCGATGTCGATCGAAACAGCCGCTGTGAGCCGCCGTTGTCGCGGTAGACCGCCACGAGCGTCCCGTCCGGCAGCGGCCACAGCACGGGTTCATCGGGCTTGAAGCCGGCCACCTCCTGCCGGCCTACGACGGGAAACGCCTGCCAGTCGTCGATGGCGCGGCGCCCGCCGATCAGGACCGAGACATTGAAGCGGGCATCGCGGCGGGTCAGGATCCAGTCGCCCGACGACAGTCGCTGAGGCGGGAAGTTGTTGATGGCATCGTCGTACAGCTTCCGCTCGAACTCCCAGTCACCCGTGTCCTCATTCCAGGCGTAGGCGCGAAGTTCGAGCTCCTTGTCGGCGCCGAAAGCGCCTTTCCCTTTGAAGTGGGCCGCCAGCGCCAGCAGCCGTCCGTCGCGCACCCAGAAGCCCCGCGCGATAAAGGCGTAGGGCGCTTCGGGGCGGCTGGTGACGGATCTCGACCGGCTCCAGACGAGGCCGTTGGCGCTCGTCGCATAGCGCACCTCCTGCGTCGGTTCGTCTTCGATCGGCGGCCCCTCGCTCCAGAGACACCAAAGGCGGCCATGGTGGTGGATGAGGTAGCTGTGCAGCTTGAACTTCAGATGATGCAAATCGAAAGTCTGTCTTTGGCTCTCCGCCGGATCGATGGCGGTGGGGCTGATGACGGCATGAGTTCCGTTCAGGCTCGGAAGGGCTTCGTAGTCGATCTGCTCCGAATCCCCTCCGGAATCCGGAAGCACCAGGAGGCGGACCGGAGCGTCCTCAGCCGAAAGCGCGGGCGCCGCCACCAAGGAGGCGGCGCAGGCGGCGACGAGCGTCGAAACCCGGAGGATGTGCGTCTCGATCATTGCTCCACCGGCCGAATGGCGTCTCGCGGTGTTTTGCGTGCTGTGTCTGTGCTCCGATAGGATACCGTCCCACGGATGCAATCTCGCCACCTGTGCCAGCGCCCCCTGAAAGTTGGACCATGCGGATCGTTCAGTTCTGTCTCGCGCAAGCCATGCTCCGCTCTCTCCGAGCCCGCTTGCCTGCGGTTGTCGCTGTGGTGTTCTCGCTGTCAGGCGCGCTCGCAGCGGAGGAGGGCCTCGTCGCCCACTGGCCGCTGAGGGGCAACGCAGCGGATGCATCTGGAAATGCGCTCCGCACCGTCGAGCAAGGTATCGACTTCAGCGTCGCCGGCCCCGACGGATCGCCCGGAACCGCGGCCGCTTTTGACGGCCTTACGTCATCGCTTGAAGTGCCAGTCGCGCGGTCGCTGAATCTCGGCACGGGAGACTTCTCCATCCTGACGTGGGCACATACCGATGTTGCCCTCGATGATCTGCCCGGCGAAATCATCTCATGTTACGACCCTGCGACCCGCACCGGATTCCGTCTTGGAATCGACAGTCGCCCCGGCGTCACGTCCAGCCAGGCCAACTGGCGAAACCTGCACTTCGGAATCGACCAGAGCCGCAGCGAGCCGGAGTGGACCGACCACGGCCGCCTCGGGAATGCTGTCCTCATTTACTCCATGGCGGTCTACGACGACCGGCTGTTTGTCGGCACGTGTGAAGCAGCCAGGGACCAGGCGGGGCGGGTGTTTGCCTACGACGGCCGCGAATGGACCGACTGCGGCGCTCCCGACCGCTGCAATGCCATTTCCTCGCTGGCTGTGCACGACGGCAGACTCTATGCAGCCGCCAGCAAGTACCGGCTGGCGGGGTCCTCGCTGCCCGAATCGCAGAACCCGCACACCGGCGGCAACGTCTATCGCTACGAAGCACCCGGACACTGGATCCATTGCGGCAGCCTGCCGGAAGCTGAAGCCATCGGCGGCATGGTCGTCTATCGCGGCAGGCTTTACGCCGGCTCCATGTATGCTCCGGCCGGATTCTTCCGCTACGAAGGTGGCACCAACTGGACCCCCTGCGGAACACCCGCCGGCAAGCGAGTCGAAGCCCTGACGGTGCACAACGGACACATTTATGCCACCGGCTATGACGAAGGAGCGGTGTACCGCTTCGACGGCGAGGACTGGACGCATCTGGGACGCATCGCCGGCGCCAACCAGACCTACGGCTTTGCCGTCCATCGTGGCGAGCTCTACGTCAGCGAGTGGCCGCACGCCCGCGTGTTCCGCTACGGAGGCGGCACGGAATGGCTGCCGGTCGGACGGCTGGGTGAGGAAATGGAGACGATGCCGCTGGTCGTTTACAACGGCAAGCTCTATGCCGGCACGCTGCCGTCGGCTGAGGTGTACCGCTTCGACGTGCCTGAGACATGGACGAAGGTGGGACGGCTCGACTTCACTCCCGACGTCCGCTACCGCCGCGTCTGGACGATGGCCGTCTATCAGGGGCGACTGTTTGCCGGCACGCTGCCTTCCGGTCGCGTGCACTCGATCGAGATCGGCCGGAATGTGACGCACGACCGGGCTCTCGAACCCGGCTGGCGACACATCGCGGCGGTCCGCGAATCTCACCGCCTGAAGCTGTACGTCGACGGCCGGCTCGTCGGAACCTCGGCACAATTCGCTCCGGCGGATTACGATCTTTCCAACGATCGGCCGCTGCGGATCGGCTTCGGCACTACAGATCATTTCAAGGGACGGCTGAGCGATCTGCGGCTCTATGGCCTGGCACTCACGCCCGCTGAAATTCGCGAGATCAGCGGCATCGGACGAGACTGAGGCCAGCCGGGAAAGCAACATTCTGAGGGAGGAATCAACCATGCTGCGCTCGCTCGTCCTGCTGCTCCTGTTACTGTCGTGCTCGCGGCTCGATGCCGGCGAACTCCGCGGCGGCGCGGCCGCTGTGGACATCACACCCCGCAAGCTGCCGGTTTCGATGACCGGCGCGTTTCAGGACCGGCAGGCCACGGCGGTCCACGATCGGCTGCACGCCCGCAGCCTGGTTCTCGATGACGGCCGGACGCGGATCGCGCTGGTGATCTGCGACAGTTGCCTCATCACCCGAGACATTTACGACCGTGGCAAGGAGATCGCGGCTCGCGAAACGGGCATCCCGAAGTCACACATTCTCACCGCCGCCACGCATACGCACACAGCGCCCACCGCCGTGCCGCTGGCGCAGTGCCGGCCGGACCCGGATTACGTGGAACATCTGACGCAGCAGATTGCGCAAGCCGTCATCGCAGCGGGCACCCGCATGCAGCCGGTAGAGGTCGGCTGGGGCGTCGTCGGAGTTCCCGAGGAAGTCGGCAACCGCCGCTGGTTCGTAAAGCCGGAGCTTTTGACGGCGAATCCCTTCGGCCGCACCGATGACCGCGTCCGCACGAATCCACCCGCCGGCTCCGACAGCCTGATCCGCCCGGCCGGCCCTGTGGATCCCGACGTGACGTTTCTGTCCATGCGAGATACGTCCGGTCGGCCGGTGGCGCTATTGGCCAATTACGGCCTGCATTACGTCGGCGGCATTCCGCCGGGCGAGCTGTCGGCCGATTACTTCGGCGAATTCGCCCGGCAAATCGGCGAACGGCTCGGCGGCGGCGAGACATTTGTCGGCATGATGACGAACGGCGCCAGCGGCGACGTCAACAACTACCAGTTCCGCGAGCCTCTCCCGCCGGCAGCGCCGTTCGTGCGAATCAGGGAGGTCGCGGGGCGGATTGCCGATCGCGCCAGCGCCGCTCACCAGCAGGTGACTTTCTCCGAGAACGTGACCCTCCGATTGGTCGAACGGGAGATTGAACTGGGAATCCGCCGGCCTGACGCGGCGGAACTGGAGCGGGCGAAGCAATTGCTGGCCGGCACTGCCGATCCGGATCGGCTGACGCTCGAGGAGTTGTACGCTCAGGAAGCGGTGCGGCTGTCGAAACGACCAGCCACCCTGCGCGTGCCTCTTCAGGCGATAGGGATCGGCGAGCTGGGCATCGTGGCGATTCCCTGCGAGGTCTTCGCCGAGATCGGCCTGGAGATCAAACGAAAAAGTCCCTTTGCCGGCACATTCGTCATCGGCCTAGCCAACGACTACCACGGCTATCTGCCGACTCCCGAGCAGCACGCGCTGGGCGGATACGAGACGTGGCGCTCCGGCTGGAGCTATCTGGAGCCCGAGGCCTCCACGAAGATCGTGCGCGCAGCCGGCGAGATGCTCGAAGCCATTCACGACTCCACCGCTGGCAGGTGAAGCGGCTCCGCCCACGATGCGGACAGCGCCCGACAGGTGCCGGGCGTCATATCCGTAGCCTGCTGGCCGCGTCAGCGCCGGGGTGCAGCACCGTAACGCTGCCATAACTCCTGCGCTTTCTCGAAGTCGGCGATCTCGATGCCGAGCGAGCCGGATGCCGGCCCGATCGGCTGCAGCGGATCGTTAGGCAT
Organism: Planctomycetota bacterium; assembly: GCA_019347905.1. Taxonomy (GTDB): domain Bacteria; phylum Planctomycetota; class Planctomycetia; order Planctomycetales; family Planctomycetaceae; genus JAHWKJ01. The sequence goes on along the minus strand of JAHWKJ010000410.1, from coordinate 907 downwards.
CATTTCTTGTTTTCGACTTTCGCCCGAGCGTAGGCGCTGAACGGCTGGTTGTTGAAGTCGCCTCCGATAAAGAGCAGGTCGTTCTCCCGCTCCTTAGCCGAGGCGAGCATGACGTTGAAGGACTCAGTATCACCCAGCGGGTCCCCGTCGCGCTCGCGGAAGTAGACCACGTGCGGGTTGCCGCTGTTCTCGACCAGCAGAAACGGGTGCTCCCTGGGCTTTCCCCCCTTGAGTGTCAGCGTGCCCGCCAGGTAAACCCTCTTGTTCGTGAGGGCCCTTTCATACTTTGCCGCGATCTTCGCCACCACGCCGGGGTCGCTGGTGAAGGAAACCACCGACCACGCTCCCGCCCTCTCGCCCTCCGTCAGGCGTTTGGTCAAGGCGGCGTCGATCCGCCAATCCCCCTCGAGCCGGCTGGCGACCACGTTCTCCTTGTCCGGCTCGACGTTGTTGTCCGCCTTGGCGGCCGGGGAGGTCAAGGCCACGACATACGCCGCCAGTGTCGGCAGGAATCGCATCCTCATTTCGGACCTCCGTTGTTTCGCCCTAATAGTGTTTAGCGGGAGCGGCCGGAGGAGACGCTGCGGCGGTCGGGCGAAAGCATCGTGGAAAGCACGTCGCCATCTCGCAGCACCAGGGCCTTGATCCCCGAGGAAGCGGCTGCTCCTTCGCGGAGGACTTCCTGCTGGAGGACGAACGCCAGGTTGTCGTTGGAGATGGTTTCCCAGACGTGCAGCCCGACCAGAATGTCTCCCGCTCTGAGTCCGGCCTTGTCGGCGGGACCGCCCGTGAGGATTTCCAGAATGGCCATGCCGCCGCGGAATGGGCCGGTCTCGACGGCGCTCCGATCGACCGGCTCGAGCTTCATCCCCAGCAAGGCCCAGGCGAGCTTCGCCAGGTCGGCCTC
>JAHWKJ010000409.1 GCA_019347905.1 Planctomycetota bacterium | reverse complement strand
GGATGCGGTTGCGCTCGCGATAGAAGCGCTTCAGCGTCGCGTCCTGGCCTTCGACCAGCGCCACGACGATGTCGCCGTCGCGGGCCGTCTTCTGCTTGCGGACCACCACGTAATCGCCTTCCGCGATCTGGGCGTCGATCATCGAATCTCCGCGAACTTTCAGGCAGAAGCGGTCGTCGCCGTCGAACATCCGGCTGAAGTCCACCTCTTCCTTCTGCTCTTCGGCGAGCACGGGACGGCCGGCGGCAATCTGCCCGGCCAGAGGCAGCGAGGCGCCTCGGCGTGGCGGATCGGCCAGTTGGATCGCCCGCGACATGTGCGACTCGCGGGTGATGAGGCCCTTCTTTTCCAGCGCCTTCAGGTGGCACATCACGCCGTTGGGCGAGCTGATGCCGAACTGCGTGCCGATCTCCCGCACGGTCGGCCCGTAGCCGCGATTGATGATCTTGTCGCGCAGGAAATCATAGATCTCCTGCTGGCGGGCCGTCAGCGCGGGCCGCTCGTTTCCGTTTTGCATCGTTCCCATCCCCTTGTGAGCTGTGGTCGATTTCTGTCGCGACATGGGCTCTGCCTTCTGTCGCCGCCGCGCGGTGGCTTGTGGCGACTGTTAGGGTTCATCGGTTCGCCTGGTGCACAGGCCGCAGTATAAACGCCTGCACATTCGGGTTTCCACCAACGGACGACTGAATCTTAGTGTACTGCTGTGGATGGAGCAAGTGACGGCCCCTTCGGGCGCAGAGGGGGCGGGGAAGGCCGCATGAAGTGCGGAGGGAGGGAAACACCTCACCGCCACAGGCAGGCGCAGTCGCGCGCGCGGTGAGTTCCGTCCGCCGACGTCCACGAGAAAGTCGACGCCGCCCCGGAGCCAGCCGGATCTGAAAGCGCTTCGCGATGACGAGCGCTTTCAGAGGAGGCTGCTTGCCGCCGGAAGAATGGGCGCTGGCTCAGCGCCCATCGGCCGGGCACGCCAATTTAGAGATGGTGCGAGAAGGCGGCGACGCGCGGATGCTCGATCTTCTCGAAGTCGTGGTACCGCATGTAGATCGCCTCGCCGTGCGTGTTGCCGTCGAACACGATGTGCTCGTCCTCGCACAAAGGCTTGTCGACGAGCGTCGGCAGTCCGTACTGCGAGCCGAAGGGCGGCACCGCCCCCAGTTCGCAGTCGTCGAACAGCGTGCTCAACTCGTCCTCGGGCGCCAGTTCGACCGAGCGGGCACTCAGGGCTTGGCGCAGCGAGTCGAAGTCGATGGCATGAGTGGCCGGCAACACGGCCAGCACGTGCTCGCCGTCGACGTTCAGCACCACCGTCTTGGCGAGATTGTCGCCGGGAACGTGGAGCGAGTGTGCGGTGTCCTGGGCCGTGTACGTGGTGCGGTGGTGCAACACGTCGAACGGCACCTTCTGCTCGCGCAGGAATTCTTCGATGCGCATGGCTGTTCTCCTCCTGTCATGTCTGTAGTGCTCCGCCCGCGATCGCGCGATTCAGCCGATGGATACAACGTGCTTTGTCACTGACAGCGCACGCGACCAGCGGGAACGTGGGCGGCGAGCGCCTTCATTTTCGTCCACACGCACGCAGCCGTCACGGGGAAATATCCGCCCGAGCCATGGTGGCAATCCCCACATCGGCCTCACCCGAACAGCTCGTGCGACTGCTTGTAGCCGATCCGCGGAGCCTCGATCAGCCCGTCGGGGCGCTTGCGGCCCTCTGGATTGAGATACACGCGGCCCGTGGGGATTCCGCCGCCGGGGGCGATGTTCAACACGTGGATGTTAAAGATGTACGCCGGCTCCGAGAGCGCCGTAAACCAGTGGATGTTGTCTTTGTAGTCGGAGACGGTCGAACAGCCGCCCGGCGAGAACGAGCGGTCGATCGTCGGACGGATCAGAAAGTGATCCTCGCGGTCCTCGATGCGGTCGTAGTGGCGCCCGCGGCACTCGCCCTTGAGCACCAGAAAGGCCGTCGCCATATTGTTGTGCCCGTGCGGCACCACGGACCGCCCCTTCTTCAATCCGAAGATCTGTTTGCCGAACACGAGCTCCTTCGGCACGCCCTCGACCTCGGGAAACTCGAAGCGGATGCTGCGAGCGCCGTTATCCACCAGCTTCGACGTCGCCGCCAGCTTGTCGAAGTCGATGAACCGCAGGAGATCGCCCAAGGCCACGCGGCTGAAGAGTTCTTCGGTCTTCTTTTGCCACTCGACCTGCCGCAGCGTCAGCCCTTTGACGGCGCGCCCAAGCTCGTCGACGTCGCGGAGCCACGTGGCGGCGGCAGTCTTCACCGGCTCCGCGAAAGCGTCGCGCTGGGCGAGCGTCTCCAGCAGCGAGTACGTCAATAGGCCGCCCAGGGCCTGCTTCGTAAACGCGCGGCGCGAGAGATCGCTCATGGCAAGCTCCTGAAGCGGACGAACCGGAGACACAGGGCGCCTCAATCGTATCGCTGCGCCGTCGGGGTGCAAAGTCCCGCGTAGAGCAAGCAGCTCGCTTGCTCAATCATCCTGGCCTCCTCGAAACCTCGGCCGATGATTCCCTTCAAAGGCCACAAGCAGGCTGCTTGTATTACGGGCGGTGTCACAAGCAGGCTGCTTGTGCTACGGCGGTTCTTGCCCTCCGCCGGCGTTTCGGCGATGATCGGCCGCCAGTGCGCTGTGAAACTGTTCCCGGCACCGCCTCCCGCCAGTTGGAAAAACGGCCATGAACACCGCCTCGCAACCGTTCCGCTGCCTCGTGCTGTTCGTCTCCATCCTGCTGCTGACCGCGGGCATCGCCCCAAGCCAAGAGCGGCTCCGCTGGAAGTTCGAGGACAACCAGACGATCGACTACGAGATCGTGCAGAAGATGAACATGCACATGAGCGTGCAGGGCCAGAACGTCGACACGACGATGGACCAGACGATGAACATCGGCTGGCACGTGAAGAACGTTGAAGCCGACGGCTCGGCCCGCATCGAACAGACGGTGCGCCGAGTGCGACTGACGATGAAAAACCCCTTCCTCAACGTCGAGTACGATTCCGACAAGCCCGATGAAGCGGCGGACGAAGGCCCGGCGGGTAACTTCAAGAAGATCTTCGGCGCGCTCGTCGGCAAGACCTTCAAGCTGACGATGACGCCTCAGGGCGCGATCGAAGACATGGAGCTGCCCGAGGGCATCGAAGAAGCGCTGCCGAAAGCGCAGCCGGGTTTCGCCGCACCGCTGGACAAGGAATCGCTCAAGCGGCTCTCCTCGCAGGCCAATATCGCGTTTCCGGCCGAGCCGGTGAAGAAAGGCGAAACCTGGGGCGACAAGGCCGATGTGAAGCTGCCGTTCGGCACGATGGTCATGGACAACCAGTTCACGTATCTGGGCCCGGAGGAGCGCGACGGCCGCACGCTCCAGAAGATTCAACTCAAGCCGAAAATCACGCTCGCCGCCGATCCCGACAGCCCGGTTCAGATCAAGCTGAAGTCGACGGATGCCAAGGGCACGATCCTGTTCGACAACCAGCTCGGCCGCCTCGTCGCCTCGGAGATGACGCAGAAGATGGAAATGGACCTCACCGCCGGCGGCCAGAACATCCAGCAGACCATCGATCAGACGATGACGATGAAAGCGATCGACGGCCGCGAGCGGAAATAGCGGCCCGTTCGTAGTGGCCGGCTTCAGCCGGCCGCATTGGACGGAACGCGTGTGAGTCGATGGGTTCAGAGGGCTGGGGATGAGCGAGCGTGGCCTCCACATTGGCCGGCTGAAGCCGGCCACTACGAACGCTACAAATCGAGATCGTCGGCGAAGCTCGCCTCTTCCATGATCACGCGGTAGCGCTCCGAGGGGTCTTTGCCCAGAAGCTGATTGAACGTCGTGTCGGCTTCCGTCAGGCTCTCGATGTCCACCCGCAAGAGCGTCCGCGTTGCCGGGTTGAGCGTTGTTTCCTTGAGCTGCGAGGCATTCATCTCGCCCAGGCCCTTGAAGCGGTCCACCTCGGGCCTGCGGTTTGCACCCATCGACGCGAGGATCTCTTCTTTCTCGACGTCGTCGCGGGCGTACCACGTGTCTTTGCCCGCCGAGATCTTGTAGAGCGGCGGCTGCGCCAGATACAGCTTGCCCTGCCGGATCAGCTCGTTCATGTGGCGGAAGAAGAACGTCAACAGCAGCGTGCTGATGTGGTAGCCGTCGCTGTCGGCATCCATCAAGAGGATCACGCGGCCGTACCGCAAGCGGCGGATATCGAAGTGGCCGCCGATGCCCGTGCCCAAGGTCTCGACCAGCGCGCTGATCTCGGCGTTGCCCATGATCTTGCCGACAGCGAGCGTCTCCGTATTGAGGATCTTGCCGCGTAAGGGAAGCACGGCCTGGGTGCGGCTGTCGCGGCCGTTGACCGCCGTGCCGCCGGCCGAGTCGCCCTCGACGACGAACAACTCCGACTCGCCCGGATCTGTGGAGCGGCAGTCGACGAGCTTGCCCGGCAGATTGTTGCGCTTCGAGCCGGGCGACTTGCGGCGGACTTCCTTCTGGGCGTTGCGGCTGGCTTCGCGGGCGCGGGCGGCGAGCACGATGCGGCCGATGACGGCATCCGCGATCGAGGGATTGTTGTTGAGCCACGTCTCCAGGGCCGGCCGGACGAGGCTTTCGACGACGCCGCTCATCTCGGGGTTGTTCAGCCGCTCCTTCGTCTGCCCCTGGAACATCGGATCGCTGTGGAAGGTCGAGACGATGCCCACGATGCCCTCGCGGACGTCGTCGTTCGAGATCGTCACTCCCTTGGGCTTGATGTCGTGCACTTCCATGTAATTCCGCACGGCGCGGGCGATGCCGGTGCGGAAGCCGCTTTCGTGGGTGCCGCCGGCGTGCGTGCGGATGCCGTTCACGTAGCTGCGGATCTGCTCGTCGATGGCCTCGGTCCAGCGCAGCACGACCTCGATCTTGTGCTGGCCGTCGTCGCGGGCGGCGTAGAAGTGCTGCTCGTGAACGGGCGGCTTCTTGCCGTCCTCGATCAGCCGCGCGAGGTACGCGTTGAGCCCGTCGGGATTGGCCAACTCGATCCGCTCGCCCTTCGCGTCATCCACGAAGGTGATCTTGAGGCCCGCGTGGATGTACGAGATGTCTTCGAGATGCTGGCGGATGACCTCGGGCTTGAAGTGGACGCGGTCGAAGATCGCCTCGTCCGGCCTGAAGAAGATCTTCGTGCCGTGGCCGCGAAACGGCTTGAGCTTCTTCACCGGCGTGGTGGGCTTGCCGCGCTTGTAGCGCTGCATCCATTCGTAGCCGTCGCGATGGACGGTGGCGACGAGCTCGCTGGAGAGTGCGTTGACGACCGAAGCTCCGACGCCGTGCAGTCCGCCGCTGCGGGCGTAGTTCTTGTTCGAGAACTTTCCGCCGGCATGCAGCGTGGTGAGGATGACTTCGAGCGTGGACTTTTTGACCTTGGGGTGCGTATCGACGGGAATGCCGCGACCGTGGTCTTCGACGGTGACGGAGGCCCCGTCCTTGTGCAGCGTGACCTGCATGCGGTCCGTCTGACCGGCGAGGTACTCGTCGACGGCGTTGTCGACAATCTCCCACAACAGGTGGTGCAGCCCCCGCTGATCGACGCCCCCAATATACATCGCCGGCCGCAGCCGAACCGGTTCGAGGCCCTCCAGGACGTCGATGTCTTTGCCGGTGTACGACCCGGTGGCCGGCTTCTCCGAGCGGACTTTGCGTGTGCGCGTGGTCTTTGCGGTGGCAGGCATGGGCAGTGGGTCGAATCCTTTCGGCAGGCGGATCGCAGCGGGGAAGCGACCGGTCGAAACCTGTCGGCCCCCGATCGAATCGTAGTCGTGACGCGGAGGCGGCGACAAGCCATTCCAAAGGCCGACATGATGGCGAGGTACAGAGGAAGTCGAAACGTCCGAAATAACGGCTCGCAGCAGCGCGCTCAATCACCTTGCCGGTGAATGTACTGGATGCAATACTGATCGG
>JAHWKJ010000024.1 GCA_019347905.1 Planctomycetota bacterium | reverse complement strand
CGAGACGGAATTGGCTCAGCTTGCGAGTCAGGTTCTGGAGCGGGTCGATCGGCACTGGAATCAGATTCAAGAAAACATCGCCGATTCGCTGCTCCGGACGTACAACACGTCGTGGGCCGATCCCGATGGGGGGTTTCCGGAACTGACCCGCGACGAGTTCCTGGCAAAGATCACGCTTGCTCAAGTCCAGCTCATGGAAGAGGACGCCATCACCCTGTACTTTGGCGATTCGGACATCTTTGGCGGGCACGTAGTCGATGTGTTCTGGACGGTGGAGAAGATGTATCCGGCAACGCTCGTGGGGTAGCGACGTGGCCGTGCCTGGGGCATTGCGGGAGACGAAGCCGCGATGCAGGATGGTTTGGAAGTCACAGCGACAATCGGTGGGCCGCCTGGCTTTTCGTGCCCCAGCCACGACCCCCGGAAACTCCTGTCCCCCGGAGTAAGCGATGTCCAGCGAGAATCCGCCGCTGTTCCCCCAGTTTCGCTGGGACGGCTACTACTGGATCAGCTCGGCACCGCTCCCCTCGTGGAAGGGCTTTCAGGCCGGAAACGGTCCGTATGGCGCTCTGTCCGGCGACGGGGAAGCTGACGGGCTGGTGCAGATCGTCTTTGCGCCCGAAGGGAGAGACGACTCTCCTCTGACGGCGGATGAGATCGAGCTCGTGCGCTGGGTCATCGACAACGAGCAGAGCGTCCACGACGCCCTGATGGCAAGGCTCCTCGCTGAGTACCCGTCCCTGCGAGAGGATGTGCTCGACGACTACGACGAAGACGAGGCTGCCGAGTTGCTTCCTCCGGCAACGACCGTCGACGAGCTCAAGAAGCTGTGTGGAATCGTATCCATCAACGTCCATCAGCTGGTGAAGTCGGGAAAGCCCTTCATCGGCGACGAGCTGGGATGCACGTGGGACGAGGAGCATGGGGCGGGAGTTCTGCTCCATGGCGACACGGCTCTCGAATGCGGGGGAGCGGACACGGCAATACTCTTCTGGCTGGCAGCGCAGTATGCAGAAGGGTGAGCATATCGACACTATTGCATACGGCAGACATACCGGAGCGCGACGAAACGAGGAACTGAAAAGTGGGCGGTGTTGCCTCTCGCATGACGGTCGCCCAGGGCGATATCACGCGGCTCGACGTGGATGCCATCGTCAACGCGGCGAACACGTCACTGCTCGGCGGCGGCGGCGTGGATGGGGCGATTCATCGGGCGGCCGGGCCGGCGCTCCTGGCGGAGTGCCGCAGGCTGGGCGGGTGTCCGACGGGCGAGGCGCGGATTACCGGCGGGCACCGGCTGGCGGCGCGGCACGTCATCCACACCGTGGGGCCGGTGTACGCGGGCGGCGGGGCGGGAGAGGCGGAGCTGCTCAGGTCGTGCTACTGCGAATCGCTGCGGCTGGCGGAAGAGGCCGGGGCGCGGACGGTCGCGTTCCCGTGCATCTCGACCGGCGTGTACGGCTATCCGAAAGACGCGGCGTGCGAGATTGCCGTAGCGGCGGTGGCGGAGTGGCTGGCGGCGCATGCGCTGCCGGAGTCCGTCGTGTTCTGCTGCTTCGGTGCGGATGACGCGGCGCTGTACCGCGCCCGGCTGGCTCACGAGGAATGACCACACGCTGCACAGCGGCGGCCGATTTAGCCCGGAATCCGCACCATGAACCACGGATCACACGGATGGCACGGATAACCCGCTAAACGCTGCGGAGGATCGACAGAAAAGTGTGTCCTTCTGCCAGACAATCACGAAGGGACTGCAAAACCCTTTGGCTCTCGTGCTAATCCGTGCCATCCGTGAAATCCGTGGTGCGCAGTTCGATTTAGCCATGGCTGGCGTCGGACGGCTGGCCGTTCGGAAGGGGCACCGATTCGAAGGGAAGCTTCTGCTCTTGAAGCAGGCGAACCTGCTGGTCGCTCACCAGGTAAATCGGTTCCTGGCCCAGACGAGAGATTGGGCCGGACGCCACCAGCACGCGCCAGACTCGTCCCCAGAACTCTGGAGGAATTCGAATGGCCTGCATCGGTATTCCCCGCTGAGAATCCCACACCCTTCAATCAGGATAGCCAAGGAGCGGGTTTCGGCCAACTGCGAGGTCCTGACGCATTTACGGCTCGATGACGACTTCCGAGTCTTCCGTCAGGAAGTCGAAGACTTCGGCCACGTCCTCGTTCATCATGCGGATGCAGCCCTGGGAGCGGGCCTGGCCGATCGAATCCGGCTCGATCGTGCCGTGGAGGCCGTAGCCGTCGCCGATGGAGATCCAGTACTCGCCCAGCGGATTGGCGGGGTCGTCGGCCTTGACGATGCCGCCGCCCAGCGACGGCGGGCGGTAGTACGTGGGGTTGATCAGCTTGTCGCCGACGGCGAACGTGCCCACGGGCGTGGAGCCGTCCTGGCCGATGCCGATGCGATAACGCCGCACGTACCAGCCATGCGCGTGCACGGTCAACTCGTAGTCGCTGAGATCGATGCGTGCGGAGAACGGTCCTTTGATGACCTTCAGCCGCTGTCCGGCGCGCAGGCGTTCGGCTTTGATGTTGTTCAGCCGTTCTAGGTACCGCCACGAGATTTTGTAGCGGGCGGCGATGCGGCCGAGGTTCTCGCCCGGCTCGACGACGCAGGGTTCCATGAAGTGTGTGAGGTGCGAAAAGTAGATGGTTTCGGCGGTGCGGTCGATGCGCTTCTGAAGCAGCGGACGCCACTCGGGATGCTTCCAGTACAGCGTCGAGAGCTCGCGGTGGGCGTCTTTGACTTTGCCGTCCGCAAGCAGCCGATCGATGGCGGCGATCGCTGCGGCGGCGGGATGATTCTGGGGAACGGCCGATTCGGCGGCCTCAGGCATGCCGCCAGAAGCAATCGCGCGCGGGGCCGTTTCGCCGCCGGCCGGGATGACGACCGGCAGGCTGGAAGCGCCCAATTCGAATTGGCGGGCGTCCGCGGTGCGCAAGGGATGTTGCGGGAGTGCGGCGGCCGGATCGGGCGCTTCACGCGGCGCGACGGAGCCTTCCGGCAGGCTTTGCCACGAATCGTCCGGGAACTCGCGGCGCGGTGCGGCGCCGAGGGGCGGGGTGCCTTGAGGCCGCTCGGCCAGGGGATGGGCCGCGGGGCCGAATTCGTTCGGCGTGGCGCCGCGCGCGGGGCTGTGGTCGTTGGGGAGTGGCCGCTGATTAGTCCAAGTCTCCGCCGGTCGCGATGCGGCAGCTTCCGCCCGCTCGGGATTGAAGCCGTCAAAGCCGGCCGGGGCAACCTCGGCGTCGTGCCGGGACAGCTCGGCCCGCTGCGTCGATTCATTGAACGGGTTTTCCGCCGGCGGCGGTTCCACCTGCTCAAAGAACCCGCCGTCTGCATCGCGCAGCGGCGCGCGGAGCGGCTCCAGCCGTCGGCCGCCGCCGGGGGGGGAATCTGCGGCCCAGTCGGGCTCGTCGAGGAGGTCGACGTCAGTCGGCGCGACCGCCGTCCCGGGCAGCCATTGAAACTGCCAGGCCGCCAGGCCGGTGACCGCGGCGAGTGCCGCCATCCAGATCACCATCGAAGCCGTGGAACGTCGGCGGTACGCGTGGGGAAGGTGCGCGCTCATCGTAGACGGAACCGGGCGAAGGGGAGACGTGCATCGGGCGGCGGGGCCGTCCTGCGGAAAGGGGCGGGAAAGTAGCACATCGCCCGGCCGGCAGCTACACCGGATTTGTCCTGCCCCGGCCATCCCATGAGCAGCGATCACAGGGGGACGCGATGCAGCCCGCAGGCGCGGGCTGCGATGAGGGCGCTCAGCGACAACAGCACAAGCACCAGCGACGCGGCGGCGGCGACGGCGAAATCGCCCGAGCGGACATGCACCAGGACGCCGGTTGTCAGCACGGTGGTCTTCTCGGCAATGGCGTCGGCCAGGATGAGCACCGGGCCGAATTCACCCAGCGATCGCACCCACGCCAGCACGGCCCCGGCCGCCAGTCCGCGGCCAAGACGGACGCGCTCGGCGCGGGAGTGCGGATGGCTGCTCGAGTCCGTGCCGGCAAATGTCGTTCGTGCCACGCGCGCCGCGATCGCCGCCGCAACGAGGAACTGCGCCAAGACGAGCGCCGGCAAATCGTACAGCAGGTTCGAGCCTGCTCCCGCGATCACCATCGCATTGGCGCCGAACGCCCGCTCCAGGGTCTGGCCCGCGGGCGTGATGAGAAACAGCAGCAAACCCGCCCCCAGCGCCACCGGCGGGATCACTAACGGGGCCTCAAACAGCAGTTCCAGGAGCCCTTTGCCCGGGAACCGAGCGCGGGCGAGGAAGTAGCCCGAGAGCGTGCCGACGAGCCATGCGGCCGCGGCCGCCGCCGAGCAGGCGATCAGCGTTCGCTGCAGTGTCTCGCCGAAGCGCTTCTCGCCGAGCGTTTCCGCCAGGTCGGCCGGCAGAGCCGTGAGGATTCCGCCCAGGCAGGCTGCGACCAGGAGCGCGTATCCGGCCGTCGGCACAGCCGCCAGCGCACACCGCCAGCGGCTTGCGGAAACAGGCGTCGGGTCATCAAGCCGCGGTGGCGTGTGCATTATCGAACGACCTCGACCAGCGTCGCCCCTTCTGGGAGCGAGCGGGCGGCGGGGAAGATAGTCCGTCGTGGCCGCGGTCACAAGAAGGATTGACAGCGGGCGGCAATGGCGCGTGTGTGCGTCTCGAAAGGTGATCGTGCGGATTGAAATCCGCACTACGACGCACCACGCCCTGGCAATGACACCAATGGCGATTCCCCGCTCGCGGCGACTTGAGTCGATTCCCGGAGCTTCCGCGGATTTTTCTCAGGCGGCGGTGGGATCATAAGGGTCCTGTCGGCCGGTCTCGGTGCGGCCGCACGGCCGCACCACTGTGACCGATAATCTGGCTATGATCGCGCTGGAGTGGGACGAGCTGACTCGCGACGACGGCTGGCAGCAGGTGCTCGCCGCGTACAGCGACTCGGCCGATGCGGCCCGCCGGCAGCAGGAGGCGTTCGACGGCTGGACGCCGCGGCTGGAGTCGGTCGAGGGCGTGGCGGGCGAACTGCTCAGCCGCCTGCACGGCCGGCTGATCGCCGCGGGACTGTTGAAGTTTCAACTCGCGGACCGCACCACGGGTCTGTGCTACCAGCTCAGTCCGCAGGGCCGCCGCCGCCTCGCGGGCGAGTCGCAGGCGGATGACGACAGCGCGGATTCCGCCGACGCCGAGGAAGATCGCACCGACGCGGGTTGATGCGCGGGCAGACGCTGGACGGGCGCTTGAAGTCGCGTCGCGCGCGCCGCAGAATGGGCGACTGGCCTCGCCTTCACCGGTGCTGCCGCCACTTCTTCCGCCTGCGCTTCCGAGGACACGCCACGATGACCCGTTCCATTCGCCTTCGCGCCTGCACGCTGTTTCCGCTGGCCGCCGCCGTTCTGCTTCCGGCTTCGTCGGGCCGCAGTCTTGAGGCCGCCGAACTGCCCAAGGTCACCGGCGTCGAACGGCAGCCGTTGGTTGCCGCCACCGAGCGGCTGGTCGAGGCGCTGCAGTTTGTGGGCGCGCCGCTCCCCGCCGAGGACGAAAAGCAGCTCGGAGAAGCACTCCAGGACACTGACGAGAAGCGCTGCGTCGAGGCGATTCAAAACGTGCTCGACCGGCACGCGGTCGCCGGCGTCCACATCAACCCCGAAAGCCGCGTCGAAGTCGCCGAAGGCGCGGCGAAGAAGGAACTCGTCCAGCAGGGTTGGCGCACGTTCCTGGTCAAGGTGCACAATGAAGCGGGCGTCACCGCACGACTGGCGGCCGAGAGCCCCCACGCGGCGCCGCAGTTTCGCCGTTCGACCGGCTCCGCCCAGCCCAAGACGGAAATCACGCCCGCCGATGCCGCCCAGAGGTTCCTCGATATCGCCATGTTCGATAACCAGCCGCTGAAGCCCGAGCTTTCGGGACTGGAGCTGGAGTATCGCATCATTCAGCTTTACAGCCGCGACGTCGGCCGCCGCGAGGCGAAGCTGCAGTTCAACGTGGGACAGGGCACGCAGGACATCGGCTTTCGCAACGCCGTGCCGATCCTGTTCGAGTGCGTGCCGGCGGTGGAAGTCGTGCTGGGCGTGAAGGACTTCGACGGCACGCCCACGACGGCGGCGTTCGTGATCCGCGACAAGTTCGGCCGCGTGTACCCCAACCCGGCCCGCCGCCTCGCGCCCGACTTCTTCTTCCACAGCCAGGTTTACCGCCACGACGGCGAGAGCATGCATCTGCCGCCCGGCGAATACAGCGTGCAGATTTCTCGCGGGCCGGAATACCACGAAGACACGCACACGCTCACCGTGACTGACGGCGTCGTCAGCCAGCGGGCGGCCTTCGAACTCCGCCGCTGGACGCATCCCGCGACGCGCGGCTGGTTCTCCGGCGACCACCACGTGCACGCCGCCGGCTGCGCCCATTACGAGAACCCAACTGCGGGCGTCACGCCCGCCGACATGATGCGGCATATTCTGGGCGAGGACCTCAACGTGGGCTGCGTGCTGTCGTGGGGCCCCTGCTGGTACGCGCAGAAGCATTACTTTGAGGGCAAGACGTCGGAACTCTCGCGGCCGAAATACCTGATGCGCTACGACGTCGAAGTCAGCGGCTTCCCATCATCGCACTGCGGGCACCTGTGCCTCTTGCGGCTGAAGGAAGACGACTACGAATGGCCCGAGCCGGTCGAGTTCGACTGGCAGTACGGCACCGACAAGGGCCGCTTCGAGGGAACGAAGACGACGGTCATCGGCGAGTGGCCGAGCTGGACGCTGCCGGTGCTCAAGTGGGGCAAGGAGCAGGGCGGCGTCGTGGGCTACAGTCACAGCGGCTGGGGCCTGCAGCTTCCCGACGTGCTGCCCGACGGCAGCCGCCAGTTCGCCGACTTCCGCCGGCTGCCTGAGGGCTGGAACGGCAAGGCCGCCGACAAGCTGCCGGACTACGAGATGCCGCGCTTCGACGGCATCGGCGCCAACGAGTACGTGGTGACGGTGGCTCACGACGTGTGCGATTTCATCTCGGCGGTCGATACGCCGGCCATCTGGGAGCTGAACGTGTGGTACCACACGCTCAACTGCGGCTTCCGCGCCCGCATCAGCGGCGAGACCGACTTCCCCTGCATCTACGGCGACAAGGTGGGGCTGGGCCGCATCTACGTCAAGCTCGACGACCGCGACAAAGTCGATTTCGACGCATGGGTCGACGGCGTGCGCGACGGCCGCAGCTACTGCGGCGACGGCCGCAGCCACATCCTGGATCTGCGGGTCTCCGACACCGCCGGCCAGAACGAAATCGCGCTGGGCACGCCCGGTTCCGACGGCAAGATCAGCCAGCTCAATCTCGACAAGCCCGGCAAGGTCCGCGTGTCATTCGACGCGAGCTCGCTTCTGGCCGAGAGTCCCACTCCCGAAACCGAACGGATTCGCAATATGCGGCTCGATTACAAGCCCTACTGGCACATCGAACGCTGCCGCATCGGCAAGACCCGCAAGGTGCCGGTCGAGTTGATCGTCAACGGCGAACCGGTGGCGACGAAAGAGCTCGAAGCCGACGGCGAGATGCAATCGCTGTCGTTCGACGTGGACGTGCCGCAATCGAGTTGGATCGCCGTCCGCATCCTGCCTTCGGTGCACACGAACCCGGTGTTCGTAGAAGTCGGCAGTAAGCCGATCCGCGCAAGCCGCAAGAGCGCCGAATGGTGCCGCGAAGCGGTAGACGTCTGCTGGAACGCCAAGCAGAAGAACATCCGCGACTACGACCGCCCGGCCGCCGAAGCCGCGTACAAAGAGGCAGCGGCGATCTACGCACGGATCGCGGAGGAGGCGGAGGAGTAGCCATCAGAGCATCGCTCATCGATCGCACGAGTGTGGTAGAATGAGCCTGCCATCAGCCTCGTGCCAACCAGGAGAGCTGCCGATGAGAGATCCGGATCGCATCCAAAAGGTGCTGGAGCGCGTGGGTGACATGTGGCGGCGGCATCCCGACTGGCGTCTCGGCCAGCTTCTGTGCAACGTTGCGACGTGGGCTGAGGACGATGTCTGGGACATTGAGGAAGACGTCCTGACGGCCGAGATCGACCGGCACATCGAGCAATTCGACCGCCGGTCAGCGGCGCAAGACTATGTCTGAGACGGCCGGAATCATGAGCGATCCCACTCGGATTTCAGAGATCATTGAGATCGTGGAGACGATGTGGCGTCTCTATCCCGACATGCGGCTTGGGCAGCTTCTGTGCAACGTGGCCGATAATGCCGAAGTGCACATTTGGGATCTTGAGGACGACACACTTCTCCGCGAGATGCGAGGCCATCTGCGACGTGCGCCGAGGGCAATTGAAGCGGGAAGCCAAATCGACTGAGCCGCTTACCACCTACCGTCAGATGCCCGCCGACGATGAGACGCGGAAGGCCTGCCTCGTCGACATTTGCCGCGGCTGATGTCAGACGTTGAGGACACTGGAGGACGATTCATGAAGAACAGCGGCCCGACGATCGACGACCTGAAACAAGAACTCAAGCAGCTTGGGGAGCGGTATCCCAAATTCGGAACAGACGATCTGTTCATCCTGTGGTTCCTGCGGGCGTACGTGACGGACCGCGAGGAGCAGGCTGCTGAGTCAATTACCGGGGTTTCCGGCGACAAGGGAGCTGATGCCATATTCATTGACGATGCGGCTCGCGCCGTTTGCGTCGTTCAGGGGAAGTTTCGCCAGAAGTTGGCCCACGGCTCGGAGGGACGAAGCGCCGTAATGGCATTCGTCGATCTTGTGGACGTGCTTTCCGGCGGGAGCGACACAGATGCAGAAGAGTTTCTCTCAGATGCCGATGCCGGTGTCGCCGAGCGACTCAAAACCGCACGTCGCAAGCTTTTGAAAGACAACTACCGGCTGTGGCTCTATTTCGTCACGACTGGAAAGATAAGTTCCACGATTCGGAAGGACGCGCAGAATCGAGTGAGGCAGTCCAATTCCTATGCGCGAATCGAGATAATCGATGGCCGTCGTGCCATGCTGCTCTTCCGCGACTACCTTGATGGAGTTGCACCACCGATTCCGACGCTTGACCTCGAGATGGAGTCTGGCAGCGGAGTGCGGGTCAACGGCGTCTCGCAGCGGTTCGACGAAAGCTCCAAGATCGAATCCTGGGTGTTCTCGATGAGGGGCGATGCCGTGGCGGCGTTGTACGAGAAGTGTGGCCGCCGGCTCTTCGCTCGCAATATTCGCGGATTCATGGGCAACACAGCGGTCAATCAGGGAATGCTGGCCACGCTCAACAAAGAGCCCGAGCACTTCTTCTATTACAACAACGGCGTCACGATCGTTTGCGATGCTGCCAAGAAAGAGAGCTCCGAAGGCCGCGATTTCCTGCAGGTCGGGAACCCGCAAATCATCAACGGACAACAGACGACTCGGACGCTCGCATCCTCCCCGAGCAATGCCGCAAAAGGGAGCCTACTCGTCAAGGTGATTCGCGTGCCTCGCGATGCTGATGGCGATGGTGAGGCGTTTGAAGCGCTGATCTCCCGGATCGTGGCCGGTACGAACTGGCAGAACGCGATCAAACCCTCCGATCTGATGTCGAACGACCGCCGACAGATCGAGTTGGAGCGGGAGCTTCGGAAAGTGGGTTATCTTTACCTGCGCAAGCAGCAAACGAAATCAGAAGTACGGGCTCTAGTTGGCAATGGGCAGTACCGACTGGTCAAGAAGGAGGAGCTCGCCCAAGCGTCAGCCGGATGCGATCTCGATCCGTATACCATTCGTTCCGGGAAGGAGAAGCTGTTCACCGAGGAGCTCTATCCGGTCGTGTTTCCGAACGCTAACCCCGACTACTATCTTCCCCGCTATCGACTGATGCGCGAGGTCACATATGCGGCGAGGGGGGCTCCCGAGCGATCATACGCCAAGTGGATGGTCCTGAACTTTATGTGGTCTCAGATCTCACCTCTAATCCGGGGTAAGCAGAAGAGCCGGGCATTTCGGACGCTGTGTGAACAGCAGCAAAGCGAAGTTGTTGCCCCGCTGTATCGAGCAATTCTCGAAGTCTTTGCCGAAGCGAAGCGGTATTATTGGGACAGTCGAGGCACCGGGGAAGAGGCACTCGACGTGTCACAATTCTACAAGAACCGCAAGAATCATCACACCCGGTTCAGCGAGCGCTGGAAGTCGGCCAACTCAAAGCGATTGGACAAGTTTAATCGATACATGAACAAAATGCAGAAGGCGGTAAGCGCCTTTGAGGATTAGAGGCTCTGTTTGACTGACTCGGCCATGCCACGCCTTCACGAACCGCAGCTTCGCGAGCTCGCCGCCCGGATACTGATCGCGGCCGGTGTCACCGGCGATGATGCGGCGACCATTGCGGCGGAGCTGGCTGAGGCGAACATGGTCGGGCACGACAGCCACGGCGTCATGCGGCTGGTGCAGTACGTCGATTATGTCCAGCGCGGACTGATCCGCCCCGACGGATGCTTCGAGATTCTGCGAGATGAGCCGTCGCTGTTGATCGTTGACGGCAACTTCCAGTTTGGGCAGGTGACGGCCACGCGGGCGCTCAAGCTGGGCCTCGCCAAAGCCGGGGCGACCGGCTCGGCGACGATCGTTATCCGCAACGGCAATCACGTTGGGCGGCTCGGCTCCTATACGCAGCAGGCGGCCATTGCGGGGTGTGCGGCCATGATGGCGGTCAATGCGCCGGGGCCGGGCGGCGTCGCGCCCTACGGCGGCATTGACCGGCGGCTGGGGACGAATCCTCTCTCGATCGCCGCCCCCCGCGGCGAGCGGCCGCTGGTGCTCGATATGACCTCCAGCGCCAGCGCCGAAGGCAAGCTGCGCGTCGCCTACCAGAAAGGCGAACGCGTGCCGGAAGGCTGGATCATCGACGCAGAAGGCAACGCCTCCACCGATCCCGCCGTGTTCTACGCCACACCCTCGGGGGCGCTGTTGCCGCTCGGTGGGGCGCTGGGTTTCAAAGGCTTCGGACTGGCGGTGATGATTGACGTCTTCGCAGGGATGCTCTCGGGCAGCGGTGTCTGCCGCACAGACCTGCCGCCGGGCGCGAATGGCGTGTGGCTGTATCTGCTCGACGTCGAACATTTCCTGCCGCGCGCAGAATACGACGCGTTGATGGAGCGGTACGTGGCGTGGCTCAAGAGTTCGCGGCGACTTGCCGGCGTGGACGAGATTCTGCTACCCGGCGAGATTGAGCTTCGCCGCCGGGAGCAGCGCGCGGCTGAGGGGGTTGAGGTGCCGGCCGAAACCTGGCGACAGCTCTGCGAGCTGGCCGGGCGGCTCGGGGTGTCGCTGGAAGATGTGGCCGCGAAGGCGTGACAAAAGGTGTAATGGGGGCTACGGTGGCGACCGCCTGAAGGCGGTCACTACGAGCGAGATGGCTCCCACGAAACAGGAACATTTGCGATGGCCATGGAACGCACGCTGATTCTGCTGAAGCCCGACGCCGTCCAGCGCAGGCTCGCCGGCCGGTTGATCGCACGCTTCGAAGACAAGGGGCTGCGGATCGTCGGGCTGAAAATGATCCGGGTGACGCCGGAACTCTCCCGCGAGCACTACGCCGAGCACGTCAATAAAGGCTTCTACCCGCTGCTCGAAGAGTTCATCACCTCCGGACCCGTCGTGGCGCTGGTGGCGGAAGGTCCGCAGGCGATCGGCGTCGTGCGGGCCATGCTGGGGCCGACCAACGGCCGCGACGCCGCCCCCGGCACCATCCGCGGCGATTACGGCCTCAGTCGGCAGATGAACCTCGTGCACGGCAGCGACGGTCCCGAAGCGGCGCAGCGCGAGATTGCGATCTACTTCCGCCCGGGAGAACTGCTGGACTACGAGACTACGCTGGGCGGATGGGTCTGCGCCGACGACGAGAAGTGATCGCGGCCGATTGCGGTCACGATTGGTCAAGCACCAGCCCGCGTTCCCCGATCTCGAACGGCACGATCCGCTCCTCGCACGCACTGCCGCGGTGCTTGACCACGCACAATGCGCGGCCCAGCCGCTCGCCCCGGCGGACTTTTCCCATCAGGATGACGGTGTTGGCATTCGAGAGCAAATCGCCGCTCTCGATGGGCCGCTCGATCAGCTCGTCCAGCAGCACTTCGTGCGACGTGTAGAGCAAGAGGCAGCCGATGGCCGCCGGATCGTACGTCTGCCGCTCAACTTCTGCGGCCTGCACGCGAAAGTTCTCGCGAAACAGGTCGCGGGCGACCCACTCGGCGTCCTTCTGCAGGATCTGGTGGTAGACGTGCTCGAACGTGGCGAGCTGGAAGGAATCGCTCGCGCGTTCGACCGGCTCGACGCCGTCGATCACCACGCGGCGCACGCCGTGGATGAAGTTCCCGTAGAAGAAGCGGATCGTTGCCTGCAGCTTGCGGGCCAGCTCGATGTTCCACTTCCGGCGTGCGTCCGCATCCAGATCGCTCAACGTCACCCGGCGGCCGCTCTGCCGGAAGATATGGCAGTAGTCGCGGCGAGCCAGGCTCCGCTCCCACACGGCCGAGGCCGCCGGAGCCGCGTCGACCTCGAAGTCGCTCAGCTCCCAGTCGAACAGCCGTCGCGTGTACTCGCGGTGTCCCTGCGAATCGCCGCGGCTGGTCATGTCGAAGAGGATTCCCGCCTCGCCTTCCTGGCGGCGGCCGGCATGAGCGAACGCGAGGCCAAGCTGCGTCTTGCCGATGCCCGTGGCCCCCATCACGACCGTCAGCCGCCCCGGCAGAGGCCCGCCGCCCAAAAGTGCATCGAGCGCTGGTAGACCGGTCTGAAGTCGGGGAGTGCTCATCGAACATCAATCGCCGAAGCGACGCCGCAGCCTCTGGCGATGATACTCCAGCCTTTGGGCAGCCGACATGGTGGTGAAGTCGGGACGGTCGTTGGCGTCGGCGGCTGTAGTGGAGTTGGCGGCTGAGGATGGAGGATGGAGGATGGAGGATGGCCGCTCGTGGCGGCTGTCTTTGCCATCCTCCATTCTCCATCCTCCATTCTCACGTGCCGACTTCACGACGCTGCGCGCCGGCGCATCGCCACCATAGCTGAGCGCAGCGCTGGTCAACGCAAGATCCTCTTCCAGCGGCCGCTGCGGCTGAAGATGCAGCCTTTCGAGCACCGCATGGTACGCCCGCACGGCTTCGACCGGCTCGATCAGGCCGTCGGCGATGTGCCGCAGGAATTCGATGAATGCAAGCTGGCTTTCGGCGTTGTTGATCTTGCGTCCGAACAGCGCTGCCCGCGCGCCGTGCTTCTGCGCGTCGTACAGCAATTGAAACGCGTCGCGGGTCGTGCCGGACGAGCCTCCCAGAATGCCCACCACCAGGTGTGGATCGTAGGCCACGAGTTCCTCCATCGCCCGCGGCCCCAGGTACGGGATCTTGAGGAACAGCGGCCGCCCGGCGCTCGTCACGCCGGCCAGCGTCCGCGCGACCAAATCGTTGATAAACGCCGGCAGCAACTCCGGCGCAATGGCTTCCGGCACATTCGGCGCAAACACTTCGAGGAAGTAGCGAAACCCTTTCCGCTCCGCCTCTTCGCGAAACTCTTTGAACGCTGCAATGGACTCGCGGTCGCGTTCGACGTCGTTGTTGAATGTGATCGAGTACAGCCCCAGGTTGACGCCCCGGCTGCGTTCTCCTTCCTCGCACTCGATGCGGCCGCACTGGATGTGATCGATCGTCGCGGTGCGAAAGGGTCGCGACGCCTGCTGGTGAATCCGCCCGCCGCGGATGACGTGAATATCAGTGGTGTCGTTGGCCCGCGCGGCCGGCGTGACGGGCGAGCCGTCAAACAGCCGCTCCTGGCCGGCCAACTTCTCGGCCGTGCTGGCCGACATCAGCACGATATCTACAATCCCCTGCCGCACGACTGCCCGAATCTGCTCGCGATACTCTTCCAGCGTGCGGAACCGCACCTCACCGTCGTGCCGCTCCGGAGAACGACCCGGCGCGCCGATGCCAAACGCCATGTCCGCATCCTTGGCATCGGCGAGAATGAACTCGCGCGATCCCGCAGGATCGGCATGAATGGAGGCGAGTTTCTGGTCGAGTGACTTAGACACGTATCAGTCTAGCGTGACAAAGGGCTGCAGTGTCCGCGGAGTCCGCGGAAGAAGTCGGCCACCGTCGTCTTCCCTGATTCTGACTGCGCGACTGACATCACCAGTTCCTCGTACTGTTCTTCTGGTGCTGTCAGAGTCAGACCATTGAGTGTCAGAAACACGTCCGCTGCCGCTGCACCCACGCGTTTGTTGCCGTCGATGAACGGGTGGTTCTGAACCAGGTGGTAGAGATATGCGGCAGCCATTTGGAAGAGATCCGTGTGGAGATACTGCCCGCCAAAGGCTGCCTGAGGCATCGCCACGGCCGACTCCAGGAGGCCCCGGTCGCGAATGCCCTCGCTGCCTCCGTAGCGTGCGATCTGATCGCGATGGATTTCCAGGACTTCCGTGAGCGTCAGAAACTCCGGGTTCACGTGACGCTCCTATTCCGCCAGCCGCCGCAGCGCGCTCCCATAACGCTTGTTCGTCGACTCCAGCGCCTCCTGAAATCGTTTGCGGCGGCGGCGGCTCCTCGCCGGCTCGACGACCAGTGCCGACCCATTCGTCGACAGCTCGAGGTCGGTGTTCTCGTCGATCTTCAACAGGTCCAGAATCGGCCGATCGATAACGAGCGCCAGGCTGTTACCGTGCTTGCTGAGCTTCTTGATCATGGGGAATCCACCCGTAATGGCTTAGAGGGTGCGAGAGTAAGGCCGTTAGAACATTGTATGAACCCCAGGGGCGGGCGGCAATCTCACCCCAGCACCTTCTCCAGCGTCTCCCGCAGCACCTTGCCCGAATTCGCCAGCCCCATCCGCTCCTTCGGCCACAGGTCGATTTCGACGCGGTCCAATACGCCGCCGCGGCCCACCACCGTCGGCACGCTGATCGCGACGTCCCGCAGGCCGTAGGCACCCGACTGCAGCGACGAGACCGGCAGGATTCGCCGCTGATCGAGCGCAATCGAATGCACCACGTCGGCGATCGAAACGCCCACGGCGAAGCCCGCCCCGCCCTTCTTCTTGATGACCTCCGCCCCGCTGCCCCGCGTGCGCTTTTCGACTTCCTGAACGAGCGCCGGTGTCACGCCCGGCCACTTGTCGAGCGGCAGACCGCCCACCTGCGCGGCCGACCACACCGGCACCATGCTGTCCCCGTGCTCGCCCAGGATGAGCGTCGCCACCTGCGTCGGCGGGACCTTCAGCCGCGCGGCCAGCATGCTCCGCAAGCGCGTGGTGTCGAGCACGGTGCCGAGGCCGATGACCCGTTCGGGCGGCAGGTCCAACTCGCGGACGGCCAGGTACGTCAGCACGTCGACCGGGTTCGAGACCACGAACACGATCGCGCCGGGCTTCATCCCGCGACCCTTCACCTCGGCCAGGATGCCGCGGAACAGCGAGACGTTGCGGTTGATGAGATCCAGCCGGCTCTCATCGGGCTTGCGCCGCAGACCGGCGGTGATGATGATCATGTCGCTGGAGGGAATGCAGGCGCCGTCGCAGGCGTAGATTGTCTGGTCGCTGGTGAGCGAGCTGCCGTGCAACAGGTCCAGCGCCTGCCCCTCGGCCAGCTCGCGGTTGACGTCGACCAGCGCAAGCTCGCGGACGATGCCGCCGAACTGCAATGCCGAAGCGGCGCACGAACCGACGAGTCCGCCGCCGCCGATGATGGTGACTTTCATGTGGAGGTCGAGAGTCGAGGGTCGAGAGTCGAGGGCCAGAGTCCATTCACGCGCGAGGGGAGAAAAGTCGCTCGTTCAGTACCGGGCGGATGCGGACGGCCTCAGCCCGCCAGGGCCGCCAGCACCTGGTCGGTCACGGTCTGCACCAGGTCGTCGATCTCGCCGGGTGTGGTGGACGATGAGGCTTGCCGGCCCTGCAGGTAGCCGGGGTAGTCGGGGGCGCGGTTGAAGACCTTCTGCTCGGGCAGCCGCTCGCAGTAACCCTCGCGGAAGGCGCTGTTGCCGCACAGGTCGCAGTCTTCGACGTGGAACCGCGGGTCGTCGAAGCCCAGCCGCTGCTTCAGGTCCAACAGCTCCACCGTCTGCTGCCGATTGAAGTATTCGATGGGGCCCATCTGCTTCGCCAGGAGCAGAATGCGGCAGTAGGCGTCGAGGATCTCCGTCTTCCAGTAGGCGTCTTCCAGATTCTTGCCGAACGTGACCGTGCCGTGGTTCCGCAGGATGATCGTGTTGGTCGCGGTCAGGAACGGCTTGACGGTGTCGGCGAATTTCTGGCCGCCCGGCGTCTCATAAGGGGCGATGGGCACCTCGCCCATGAACACCTCGACCTCCGGCAGCACGCACTGCGGGATCGGCTCGCCCGCGACGGCGAACGCGGTCGCGTGCGGCGGGTGGCAGTGCACCACGGCCTTCACGTCGGGCCGCTCTTTCATGATTGTCAGGTGCAGGAGGATCTCGCTGGTGCGCTTCCGCGTGCCGGCGATCTGGTTGCCGTCGAGATCGACGGCGCAGATGTCTTCGGGCGACATGAAGCCCTTGCAGATCATCGTGGGCGAGCAGAGCACTTCGTTTTCGCCCACGCGGATCGAGATGTTGCCGTCGTTGGCCGCCGCAAAACCCTTGTTGTAGACGCGGCGGCCGATCTCGCAGATCTGCTCTTTGAGCCGGCGGTCGTTGATGCCCGAGGTCCAGCGGTTGGTATTCATGGGTGCTTTCAGGTGTTGCGGGCTAAACGTCAATTTGCTATATTCCGACAGTCGGCAGTTCCACATGGACGTGATCCAGGATCGCCGCGTTGTAGGCGTCGATCGGTTTCTGATCGGGATAAAATGGTGCCGAGGCTTCTGCGCTTTCGCTGAGGGCGATCAGGCAGCCGGCGTCGGCGTTGAGTTCGTCATAAACCACCAGTGGCTCGCCGCGGCCGCGCGTGCGGTCGCTCAAGGCCTCGAGCGCCAGCGGCACGGCAACTGCCCACCGCGCCCCGCGCAGGCTCGGGTGCCAGGTTGACAGTGTCACTTTGCCGATGACTTCCGCGATCCGCATGCCAATTCATTGTGCAAAAGGGGGATGAACCGTTTAGCCGCGACTCGCCAGAGGAGCGCTCCGCACGGCTCACCTCGCCACGCTCGCGCTCCTCTGGCGAGTCGCGGCTAAACGTTGGAGCCACGCGGCGTGGCCGCGGCAAATGCTTTCAACAGGTTCCTCAGTTCAAAATAGCTCCGCCCCTCCGGAGCAATGCACGCGAGGTTCAATTTCATCGACTCCGCCGCGGACCGCAGCGACAGGCCGTCTGCAACGACCGCCGCACGCACCGCCGGATTGCGATTCGCCCGGCATGCGGCGCGCTCAGGAGTCGCGCAGAACACTGCGACGCCGGTCGCCTCGCCGCGGCACAAGGCATCTACGGCGCGGTCGGCGGCTTCGTCGACCGTTCCGGCCAGTTCCCGCGACCACTCGCCGTCCAGATCGGCGAGCGCCTGCTCCAGCGCGGCCGTCGCGCAAGAGACGAGCGCGAGCCAGTTCGGACGCGACGCCGCCGGCTGGTGCTTTTGTCCCCGGCCATTGGATTCACGGATGCACTCGATGCCGGCCGTACGCAGATAGTCCCGGGCGGAGGGCGTCAGCAGCGCCTTCGGCCGCACGACGATGCGTTTCGAGCCATTGACGCGGCCGGCCAGCAGTTCGCCAGTGATGATGGTCTCCGCGATCGCGACGCCGTCTCGATCGCCCTGCAAGTTGGCGCTGCTCGACTTCGACTTCGGCCGCAGCCCAATATTCGCCGCCGCCGTTTCGCCGACCGGCGGCGCAGCCGTTCCCGCGGCCGTCGCCTTCATCCGCGACAGGACGGCAGACACGATCTCTTCGATGAGCCGGTCGTCAGCAGTCATTGGTCGCCAGCCGCTCCGGAGTCCATCAAGCCGATCACCGCCCAGCGGACGGGCGAGGTCTTCGATCTCATCATCTCGCGGATTGCCCCGCCGTCGCTGGAGATCATGGCCACATCCCCCAACCCGGCCCCCAATTCGTCGATCGCCAGCACCGGTTCGCCCTCCGGCCCGCCCGCGGCATCCAGCGGCTGCGCCACGAGCAGCCGCCACCCCGCGAGCGACGGGTGCTTCACAGTCGATGTCGCGTGTCCCACGATGCGAGCGAGGTTCATGACAATTTTCAGATGATCCGCAGATCGTCGACCATCGCGCACCGCCGCTGCCGCGTGAACGTCAGCGGATTCGTCACGCCTTCGCCGGTGGGCGTGGCGATCGAGTACGACAGGTAGCCTTCGCCGCCCAGTCCCAGGCCGGCCATGCACGGGCCGTTCTTCACGAACAGCGTCGTGTCCATGATGCGGCCCATCGTCGTCATGTTCCGCACGTTGCGCGAATGGATCAGCGCCGTGTGGCCGAAGCCGTGCTCGTGCTTCTTCGCGAGGCGAATCGCCTCGTCCACGTTTCGCACGCGGATGAACGGCACGAAGGGCATCATCTGCTCTTCCGGCACGAAGGGGTTCGACTCGTCGGCCTCGCCGAACAGAATCTGCGTGCCGGACGCCGGCCGCATGCCGATTCGCTCGGCCAGCACGTGCGGGTCCTGGCCGATCAATTCGCGGTTGAGCACGTGGTGCCCGCCCGGCTTCTCCGGCGGGCTGAACGCTTCGGCAGCAAGTTGTTCCACCTGCCGGCCATCGAGTCGGTGCCCCCCATGCCGGCCCACCGCCTCCAGCAACTGGTTGAAGATCGATTCGACGGCGAAGACCTCCTTCTCGCCGATGCACAAGAGGTTGTTGTCGTAGGCGGCCCCTTTCACGATCGAACGCGCGGCGTTCTCGATGTCGGCTGTCTCGTCAACGACGACCGGCGGATTGCCAGGACCGGCGACGATCGCCCGCTTCTTACTGGCGAGGGCCGCCCGCGCGACGCCGGGCCCGCCGGTGACGCACAACAGCCGCACGCCGCGGTGCTCGAAAATCGCTTCGGCCGACTCCAGCGTCGGCTCCTCGATGATCGTGATCAGGTTCTCCAGGCCGGTCGCCTGGTGAATGGCCTGGTTGAACCGCCGCACGCCCTCGCAGGCGATCCGCGCTCCCGACGGATGCGGATTCACGACCAGCGTGTTACCGGCGGCGACCATGTTGACGACGTTGCCGGCCAGCGTGGGCAGCGAATGCGTCACCGGCGTGATCGCCCCAATGACGCCGAAGGGCGCGTACTCCGTGACCGTCAGCCCGTGATCTCCGCTGACGGCATCGCTGCGGAGCCACTCGATGCCCGGCACCAGCTTGATGATCTTGAGCTTCTCAATTTTGTGATCGAGCCGGCCGATCTTCGTTTCCTCGAACTCGAGCCGGCCCAGCTCTTCGGCCTGCGATTCGCAGATGTCGCGGACGCACTGGATGGCCCGCGCGCGGGCTTCCATCGAGGCGGCCTTCAGGTTCTGAAACCCGTCGGTCGCAGCGGCCACCGCGTCGTCGACAGTCTTGAAGACGCCCCAGTCGCCGGAGCGGCCATTCGAGCGCGGCGAGACCGATGCCCGCCGGCCGAGCTGTGCGAGCACTTCCTGCACGACGTTGCGAATGGTGTGTTCGTTGGTCTGAATCATGAGTCACCTGCACGAAAGATGGATCGTCCGCCCACCTGCACGCGGTCGACAATGCCCACAACGGCCGCATCCACCGGCAGGTCCTTTGTCTCCGGCGTGAAGCGGGCGCTGGAGCCTTGTACGCACAGCACCACTTCGCCTTCGCCGGCGCTCAGCGTGTCCACGGCCACGAACGTGCGACCCGTCGGCTGCAGGCTGCTCTGGTCACGTTCGTCGACGCGCAGCGGCTCGACGATCAGCAGCTTCCAGCCGACCATCGAGGCGACCTTCTGCGTGGCGACCAGGCTGCCGGTGACGCGGGCGATAAACATGGAGGGACGAGAGTCAAGGGTCGAGGGACAAGGGCCAGAGAAGGAAGGCGAGACAGCGTCGATCACGTGTCTGGCCCCGGACCCTTGTCCCTTGTCTCTCGACTCACCAGCTCCGCCGTCTGCCGCGCCACGACCAGTTCCTCGTTGGTCGGCACCGTCCAGACCTGCACGGGGCTGTCATCGGTCGAGACGCGCGCTTCACCCTTCGCCTGCGCGTTGCGCTCGGGGTCGAGGCGGATGCCGGCCCATTCGAGGCCTGCGCAGGTTTGCTCGCGGACGAGACGGCTGTTCTCGCCGATGCCGCCGGTGAACACGATCGCGTCCGCCCCGCCCAGCACGACGAGGTACGCGCCCAGATAGTGGCGAATGCCCGCGACGAAGGTCTTCACCGCCAGCGCCGCCCGCGCGTTTCCCGCGGCGGCTGCGTTTTCCAAATCCCGCAGATCGCCGCTGAGGCCCGAGAGGCCGAGGAGTCCACTGCGGTTCGCCAGGTCGTCCAGCAGCTCCTCAAGGCCTTTGCCGGTGGCCCGCATCAGGATCGGCAGGGCGTAAGGATCGAAGTCGCCGGTGCGGTTGTTGTGCAGAAGGCCCGTCTGCGGACTCATGCCGAGGCTGTTCGCGACCGACTTTCCATCGCGGATGGCGCATAGTGAGTTCGATCCGCCCAGGTGGCACGAGATCAAACGCAGGCCGTCGTGCCCGTCGGCGGCCTTGCTTGCGCTTCGGGCTATGATGTCTGCCATGCGGCCGGCGATATAGCGGTGGCTGGCCCCGTGGTAGCCCCAGCGCTGAACGTCGTACTGCTCCCGCCATTCGTAGGGCACGCCGTACACGCGGTGTTCGTCGGGAATCGTTTCGTGAAATCCGGTCTCCAGCGCGGCGACGAGCGGCATCGCGGGAAAGGCCGCGCGAAGCTGCCGCATGGCCCGGGCGTACGGCGGGTTGTGAGCCGGCGCGACGTCGGCCAGCCGCTCCAGGGCCGCCAGCAGCTCGTCATCGACGCGGCGGACACCGCTCAGCCGCCCGGCACACACGGCCTTGAAGCCGATCGCCGCGACTTCCTCAACGCCGGCCAGGCAGCCGGTCTGCGGCTGCGTGAGCTGGTCGAGACACATCTGCATGGCGGCGGCGTGGTCGGGAATGCGCTTCTGCTCTTCCTCGCGGCGTGCGCCGATTTCGACGAAACACGTGCTGAGGGCGTCCTGGCCGATGCGATCGATGCCGCCGCGCGCAAGCTGCGCTTCGCCGGCCATTTCAAACAGCCGGTACTTGAAGCTCGTGGAGCCGAGGTTGGCGACGAGGATCTTCATGGGTCGAGGGTCGAGAATGCTTAGCCGCGTCCCAATGGGACGCGCGGCGCCGCGCGTCCCGTTGGGACGCGGCTAAACGATTGTCACACGAAGTTTTCCATCAGGGTCGCTTCCGGCCGCGGAATGAGGTGGGCGCTGACGAGGTCGCCGACCTGCGAGGCGGCCTGGGCGCCGGCGTCGACGGCGGCGCGGACGGAGCCCACGTCGCCGCGGACGATGGTCGTCACATAGGCGCCCCCGATCTGGATTTGCTTGACGAGCGTGACGTTGGCGGCCTTGAGCATGGCATCGGCCGCTTCAATCTGCGCGACCAGGCCGCGGGTTTCGATCAGTCCGATGGCTTCATTCATGGAAGGGTTGAGAGTTGAAGGTTGAGAGTTGAGGGTGAATGACGAATGGGGTCGAGGGCTGAGGGACGAGAGTCGAGAACTAGAAACCAGAACTTCGCTTGCGTCTGGCTCTCGACCCTCGACTCTTGACCCTCGACTCAAGATGTTTGCTTAGAGCCGGCTTTCGCCTTGGGCAGGACCGCGACCAGTTCTTCGTGCGGGCGGGGGCGGACCTGCACGCTGAGGACTTCGCCGATCTTGCCGGCGGCGCTGGCGCCTGCGTCGAGGGCGGC
>JAHWKJ010000408.1 GCA_019347905.1 Planctomycetota bacterium | reverse complement strand
CTGCTGGAGCTGGCTGCGCAGCGAGGTGTAATTCTCGATCACCCCATTATGGACGAGCACGACCTCGCCGTTGCCGCCCGTGTGCGGGTGCGAGTTGACATCGGTGGTTTCACCGTGCGTGGCCCACCGCGTGTGGCCGATGCCGATCGTGCCGGGGAGTGGATCGGCCTCGACCAGCGCGGCCATTTCACCCACCCGGCCGGCCTTTTTGCAGATGCGGATGCGTCCGCCCTCGGCCACGGCGATGCCGGCACTGTCGTAACCCCGGTACTCCAGGCGGTGCAGGCCCTCGATGAGAATGTCGGCAGCCTGCCGCGGACCGATGTACCCGACAATTCCGCACATGCCTGCGATCCTTCGCGAGGGCTAAAGCACCGGACGACTTTGTCCGGCGGAGGGGGGAACGGGGTCAGACCCCTTTGCGGACGAGCGATGCGCAACAATTTGCAAATGCGTGAGCCGCAAAGGGGTCTGACCCCATCGCTGGTCCGGCGGACGTTTCTTAGCGGCGGAACCGTACCGGAGGCCCTCAATGGCGTCAATGCGGCTTGGCAGACGTTCACAATCGAGGGTGCACGAAACCCTTTGCAACCGCACGACCGGGCTTGCCCCGGCCAGACACCTTCAGGAGGAGGGTCATCAGCGCTTCTGCTTGTAGTGCAGAATCAGGCTTCCACTGCGGCAAGCGCAGTGGTGAGCGTCCTGAAGTCGCAAGGTATGTCGCACACCCGTTGTCACGCCGCGGCCCTGCGGTCGCGCATTGACCGCCCGCCGTTCGCGCCCCAGAATTCCTTTGGCCGGGATCGGGGAGGACAACCGCACCAGCCGCGGCAAAACAGTGGCCTCAAACGGGAGACCGGGGATGGCGGCAAGAAAAGACCGCGCCAAGAAAGAGAGCACGACTTCGGCGACAAAGAGGAAGGATGCCGGAGTCGCCCGCAAGGCGCGCTCCAAGGCGGCCGCCTCTTCCCGCCGCGGCCGCCCCGACAACGGCCGGCCGCAAACGATTGGCGGCTATCTCATCCAGCGGCTGCAGGACTACGGCCTCAAAGACATCTTCGGCATCCCCGGGGATTTCGTGCTTCAGTTCTACGGCATGCTGGAAGACAGCCCGATCCGGGTGATCGGCACCACGCGCGAGGATTGTGCCGGTTACGCCGCCGACGCTTACGCCCGCGTGCACGGCCTGGGAGCGGTGTGCGTCACGTACTGCGTCGGGGGCCTCAGCCTGTGCAATTCGATCGCCGGCGCCTATGCCGAGAAATCGCCCGTGATCGTCATCAGCGGCGCTCCCGGCCTCGAAGAGCGCCGCAACGATCCGCTGCTGCATCACCGCGTGCGCGACTTCAGCACACAGCGGGAAGTCTTCGAGAAAATCACCGTCGCCTCCGCGCCGCTGGAAGACCCGCTGACGGCTTTCCGCGACATCGACCGCTGCCTCGAAGCGGCCGTTCGCTTCAAGCGTCCCGTCTACCTCGAACTGCCCCGCGACCGCGTGCAGACCGAGGCGCTCGTCCCGCACGAGCCGAAGGTCGAAAAGCCCCGCAGCGACAAAAGCGCCCTCCGCGAGGCGCTGGAAGAAGCCACGCGGCTGATCGACCGGGCGAAGCAACCGGTGATTATCGCGGGCGTCGAAATCCACCGCTTCGGGCTGCGCAACGAAGTCCTGCGGCTGGCCGAGAAGCACCAGATCCCGATGTGCGCGACACTGCTGGGGAAGTCCGTCGTCCGCGAGCGGCATCCCTTGTACCTGGGGGTCTACGAAGGGGCGATGGGCCGCGAAGGCGTCCGCCGCTACGTCGAAGACAGCGATTGCGTGATCCTGCTCGGCACCTTCATGACCGACATCAACCTGGGCATCTTCACGGCGAACCTGGACCCCGGCCGCTGCATTTACGTCACCAGCGAGAAACTGCGAATCCGCCACCATCACTTTCACGACGTGCTGCTCGCCGATTTTGTGAAGGGGCTGGCGAAGGCAAATATCGAGACGACGCCCTACGTCGCACCTGCGGATGACGGCCTGCCCGAGGAGAAGTTCGAAGTTCGCCCGCAGGCGAAGCTGACAGTCGCTCGGCTGTTCGCGCGGCTGAACGAGGTGCTGGACGAAGACATGGTGCTCATCGCCGACGTGGGCGATTCGCTGTTCGCCGCCTCCGACCTGACGATATCGAGGCACACGCAGTTCATCGCGCCGGCTTACTACACGTCGATGGGCTTCGCCGTGCCGGCGGCGGTGGGCGTGCAGGTGGCCAATCCCAAGCTGCGGCCGATCGTGATGGTGGGCGACGGCGCCTTCCTGATGACGTGCCTCGAACTTTCGACGGCCCTGCGGCACGGCTTCGACCCTATCGTGATGGTGCTGAACAACAAAGGTTACACGACCGAACGCTTCCTGCAGGAAGGTCCGTTCAACGACATCCCCAACTGGAACTACCATCGCCTGCCGGACCTGTTGGACGGCGGCTGGGGCTTCGAGGTGCACACGGAGGGCGACCTGGAGAAGGCCTTGAAAGCGGCGCTGGCGAACCGCGACACATTCAGCCTGCTCAACCTGCACCTGGAGCCGCTGGACATCAGCCCCGCGCTCAAGCGACTGGCCGAGCGGCTGTCGAAGAAGATCTGAGCCGGACGTCTTTTCGACGCAAAGCCGCAAAGGCGCAAAGGCGCGCAAAGGGAAATCCTGCTGCTGTGGGGACGTGTTGCGGCGTTGCTTTGCCTCTTCGCGTCGTACCGCGAATTGTCCCATGTCCTTTCGATTAACCAGTGGAGAGAGCGTCGCCGAGGACGTGCGCCGCATCGCCCGCGAGCAGATTGACCGCGCCATTCGTGAAATCGAGGATGAGCGGCTGGATCGGCGCGAGGCCGTGCATCAGGTCCGCAAGCGGTGCAAGAAGCTGCGGGGACTGGTGCGGCTGGTGCGGGGCGTCTTCGACGGCTACGCCCGTGAAAACGCGTGGTATCGCGACGCGGCTCGCAGCCTGTCTCACGTCCGCGACGCGGAAGCGATGGTCGAAACCTTCGACGGGCTGCTGGCGGAAGCCGGTGGACAGCAATTCTCCTCTATCCGGCAGGAACTTGTCGCGCGGCGCGAGAAGCTGGCCACAGACGAGCAGGAACTCAAGCAGCGTCTCGACGAGTTTCGCCGCCTCATGCGCGAAGGGCGAGAGCGAGTCGACGGCTGGTCGCTCGACGCGTGCGGCTTCGACGCGGTTGCCGAAGGTTTCACGTCCACCTACGCTCGCGGCCGGAAGACCATGAAAGATGCCTACACGGAGCGAACGCCGGAGGCATTCCATGAGTGGCGCAAGCGGGTGAAGTACGGCTGGTACCATCACCGACTGCTGCGCGGCGTGTGTAAAGCCGAAATGCAGGCCCGCCAGAGCGAATTGGCCCGGCTGTCGGAACGCCTGGGCGACGACCATAACCTGGCGGTCCTGCGGGCCACGCTCGCCGCCGACCCTGAGTCCTTCGGCGATGCGGCCGATCTCGAGATGGTGCTCGGCCTGATCGATCGCACTCGTCAGCGGCTCGAGAGGCGCGCCCGCCCGCTGGGCCGGCGACTCTTTGCCGAAAAGCCAAAAGCGTTCCTCGCGCGCATCCGCCGCTACTGGAAGGCCTCCGGCCTGTCACATTGACCTCGCGGTGCAGGCCTCGATCTGTCCGACGTGCTGTTCACAGATGTTCTAATGCTAAGGTGTCGGCGACGGCAGATGACGGGCGTGGTGCGGGTCGGCCCGCAGACGCTTTTCCCGAAGCCGCTTCGCCAGACCTGCGTGGTTCGACGAGACGCCACGGAAAGCGGCGCCGCAGACCGGACAGCGTTCCGCCAGTTCGTCCCCAAGCGCCACCTTGCAGTTGCCGCAGCGGCAGTGCCGCAGGTCGACGACGAGTGATGCAGTCTCCATGGTCGGCTTTTCTCCTCCGGGGACTCCGTTCGGCGACGTTCTCGCAATCAACGCCTGGCTGCTCCAAGCACCGCGCGCCAGCCCGATTCGCATGCCGTGGCCACAAAGCAGACGCACATCAGGATCCCGTTCCACAACATCAAGGCACCCTGCTAACGGAGATGGCGCGACTCAGGAGGCGGAGCGGTCGGGATCGAGCATCAGCCGGACTTCCGGGATGCCGCCCAGAATGCGCTCGAAAGCCCGGCGGGAGAGCGGTGGATTGTAGGGCACCTGAAAGGTGCACGCCAACGAGCCATTTACGGATTCCATCGGCTCGAAAGTCTTGAAGACGAAGGACTGGCTCAGCCGGTCCAGCAGCCAGCGTGCCTCGCCGATGTCGTTCACCCGCACTCGGCAGAAATCTCCGAGCGGCCGGAGCCAGACATTGAAGGTCTTCATGATGTGGCCTCCAATTCGCCACAGCGCCTCCTCACCGATGGAAACGGCCTGCCGTTTTCCGGTTGATAGCGCTCCGCGCGGAGGAACCAGAGCGCCAGTCCGCCGGTGTTGTGGCCGGGAAACTGCGGATCCTTTGCGGCCCGGACGCCGAGCGAACCCTTGCGGCCGGTCTTCTTCCAGCCGCGGCGTTCCATGATCATCCGCACCAGTGCGCCCACCGCCTGCCGGAAGCGCTTCGTGCGGCCGCCGTGGATCTCGCGAAAGAAGCGGTCGAACTGCGGCTGCGACTCGAATTCGCGGACGACGCCGGCCAGGGGCGGCCGGTCGTGATGGATTTCGGCGTCTTCCATACGGCGCTGCCGCTCGTCATCGTTAAAGAACGCCAGAACTTCATCAAAGCGTCCGTCATCCTCGGCCGCCACGTCGGCGAACGCCTTTCCCAGGCGGTTTTCGGCGAAATCCTGGCGGGTGACTGTTACGCCGGGCATGCTCGATCTCCGGGTCGGTTGTGCAGAGGCTCTATATGCAAGTGCAAGTTTTGCACCCGCTGTTATTGTATCTGCTAGAACGCTGGCGTCAAGCTCAGGCACGCAGCAGACGCCAAACCCACCGATTGCACACGAGCGACCAGAGTCGGTGGCAGGCTTCCGGTCAGCGCGCGACGGTGACCGCGGCCCGGGTTGCGATAGACCGCCATCATCCGCCGCGGCGCGGGCTGGGGATCTGTAGCAGCGTGTACGGCTGCAGCGCCAGCACGTAGACGTTGCCGTCCAGCCCCTCGGAGACGCCGAGGATCACGTGCCGCGTCGTGACCGTCCCGTCGGCCGTGGTGAACAGGCCGCCGTGGAAGGGCAGCGTCTTGCCGTCCTTGCCGGTGAACTCGGTGTAGTCCGGGTTCGCAATCGCCACCGGGCCGTGGTCGGTGGGTTTGTCTTCGCCGGGGCGGTAGCTCACCAGGTGCAGGAGGTTGATGCCTTCGGGCGCCTTCTGCGTCACCGCGACCCACACCATGCCGGAACGGCCGACACACATCGCCCGGCAGTCGGTCGATGTCGCCCCGGGGATCAGCGTGCCCACCGTGCGGCCTGGCAGCGTATCGCCTTCAGCCGTCAGGTCGTAGGCGTAGAGTCCGTTCCCGCTCATCGGCTGTGCGTAGAGCGTTTTGCCGTCGGGCGAGATGTCCCAGTTGACGGGGTCGGGTCTGGGCGTGAGCGCGAGCCGCGTCTCGGGCGTGGGAGGCTTGCCGTCGATCGTCTGCTTGAGGCGCTGGAGCTTCTCCGTCCGCGGATCGTAGCGGGCGATGTCGCCGCCCAGGATCGGGTGATACGCCCGCCCCAGGTGGTCGATCACGATGAACCCGTAGTAGTGCTCCGTGTCCATCAGCTCGCGGTACTTGCCGGTTTGCAGGTCGAGGATCAGAAAGATCGCGTTCTCGCCAGGGCCGGGGCGGTGGTCGGCGCACGTCGAGATGTAGGCCACGCCGCGGGATTCGTCCGGCGTGATGCTGTTGATCCCCTGATGCGGCACCGGAATCGGGTAGACCTTCGTTTCGCCCGTTTTCGGGTCGTAAACCATGGGATAGCCGCCGGGGTAGTCCTCGCGCTTCTCGCCCTCGG
>JAHWKJ010000407.1 GCA_019347905.1 Planctomycetota bacterium | reverse complement strand
ACGCCCGCCGACGGCATCAACCTGTACTACTTCCGCCTGGAGCAGGAAGACGGCGAGCTCGCATGGTCCAGCCCGTTGTGGGTGAAGTACAATCGACGACGTGGCGACTGATCTTTCGCGGAAATCCGACGTTTCGTTTCCGTGGCAATGCTATTCCAATGAGCAGCGAGTCAACGGACATAGCCTCAGCCCTCGACGTTGATCCTGCGGCCATCTCGGCAAGCGGAGACTGATCTGATGGACGGGATAGCTCTCCAAACGGCTGTGAGAGACTGGCAGGCGATCTAGGACCGGCTACATGGATTACCGCAAGCTGATCACAATCGAGCCCGGCAAGCGCAGCGGACAGCCCTGTATCCGAGGATTGCGCATCACGGTCACCGACGTGCTCGAATACCTCGCTTCAGGAATGTCCGTGGCAGAGATTCTCGCGGACTTCCCTGATCTGACGGAAGAAGATATCCGCGCCTGCTTCGCGTTCGCTGCCGATCGAGAACGCCGGCTCCGGGTCGTTCCGCCAGAATGAAACTGCTGTTCGACCAGAATCTGTCGCACCGGCTGACTGCCCAGCTCGCGGTCGACTACCCCGGTTCGGTGCATGTCCGCGACTTCAACCTGGCAAGTGCCGATGACCAGGATGTTTGGGACTGCGCGAGAGTCAATGGCTTCGCCATCGCTTCCAAGGATGCGGACTTCGAACAGCGGGCGATGCTCTACGGGCATCCGCCGAAGGTGATCTGGATCCGCACTGGAAACTGCTCGACGGCATCGATCGCAACGTTATTGAAGTCACGCCAAGGAGATCTACTCGCATTCGATGCAGATCCCACCGAGGCCATCTTGATTCTGTCTTAGACTCCCACAGCGGGTCCCAGTTGAATGTCTCAGGTGATAGACGACGCGAGCCGCGTGTTCCTGCCGGGACTGGTGCCCGATGCCCTCGCGGCCACGGTCGACGTCGTCGAGCACGAGGCGATGGCCCGCGACACGTTCCGGCTGCGGCTGCGGTGCCCCGAGCTGGCGCGGCGGATCGTTCCCGGGCAGTTCTTTATGGTTCGCGCGCCCGGCCGCGATGATCCGCTGCTGGGGCGGCCGTTCGCCTTGTACGACGTCTACGATGAGGACGGCGTGCCGGCGGGCGTCGATTTCGGCTACATCGTTGTGGGGAAGCTGACGACGCTGATGTCCGGCTGGACCGCCGGCGAGTCTGTCGAAGTCTGGGGGCCGCTGGGCAACGGCTTTCCGCCGCCGCCCACGGACGGGCACCTGATGCTGGTCGCCGGCGGCATCGGCCAGACGCCCTTCCTGGCCGTCGCCCGTGAGGCGCTCGGCCTGCGTCGCTACGGCGAAGAGCCGGAAGCGTCAGCGCCCGGAGCAGTTCCACGAATTATCGAGCACCGTCCTCGCCGCGTCACGCTCTGCTACGGGGCGCGCTCGCGCGACTATCTGGCCGGCCTTGACGATTTCCGTATGGAAGGGCTGGAAGTGCGGCTTTCGACCGACGACGGCACCGCCGGCCGCCATGGCTTCGTCACCGCGCTTTTGGTCGAGGCCATCGAAGGCGGCGACCGGCCCGACGCCGTCTACTGTTGCGGGCCGGAGCCGATGATGCATGCGGTCCAGCAGATTTGCCAAAAGCACGCCATTCCCTGCTGGCTGTCGCTCGAGTCGCCGATGGCCTGCGGCTTCGGGGCCTGCTTCAGTTGCGTGACCCGCGTGCGCGAAGGCGACGGCCCCGATGACTGGGACTACCGCCGTACCTGCGTCGAAGGCCCCGTCTTCCCGGCCGAGAAGCTGGTGTTTTAAGCACTTCTTCGAGGATCAACAGGATGAACCGCAGAGAATTCTTAGCGCACGGTGCCGCTGCCGTGGGCGGATTGTCGCTCGCACCCCTGCTCCGGGCGTCCGATCTGCCGCGCGACGTGAAAATCACCCGCGTCGTCGGCTTCACGCTCACCAGCAAGCGATCGAAGGTGGCGGGGAAGAATGCCCGCCTCGATGTCCATGGAGATACCGCCCGCGACCGGATGCTGCGGATCTACACCAGCGCCGGCGTCGAGGGCCTGGGCAACTGCCGCGCTCCGGAAACTGACGCTGCAAAGTTGCTCGGCCGCGACCCGTTCGAGTTCTATCGGCGCGACGCCGTCCGCATGACAGGACCGCTGGGCGCCGGCACGATGCCGCTGTGGGATCTCGCGGGCAAGTTTCTGAAAAAGCCGGTCTACGAACTGCTCGGCGGCGCCGGCTCTGAGAAGGTGCCCGTGTATGACGGCTCCATCTACTTCGCCGACTTGCTGCCGCAGTACGAGAGCCGCTGGCGGGACCGCTTCCGTGAAGAACTCGACATGGGCCTCAAACTCGGCCACCGGGCGTTCAAGATCAAGATCGGCCGCGGCCATAAGTGGATGGAACGCGCCGCCGGCGACCAGCGCGACGTCGATGTCGTGCGGCTCTGCCGCGAGCACGCCGGCAAGGACGTGCTGCTGGGCGTCGATGCGAACAACGGCTACGACCTGGCCGGGGCGAAACGCTTCTTCGAGCGGGCCGGCGACGCGGAGATCGCCTTCGCCGAGGAAATGTTCCCCGAGACGGTCGAGGACTGCCTGGAGTTCAAAGCCTTCCTCAGGACACAGGGCTTCAAGACGCTCGTCGCCGATGGCGAGACGCAGAGCGAACTGGCGGCGTACAAGCCGTTCATCGAAGCGCGGGCGGTCGAGGTCTTCCAGGGCGACATGAACCGCTTCGGCTTCGAGGGCATTCTGACCGAGGCGGCGTGGGCGAAGGAGCAGGGCCTGCAGATCGCGCCCCACAATTGGGGTTCGCTCGTCGGCTATTACATGCAGCTCCACGTGGGCCGGGCCATCGAAAACTTCTACCGCGCCGAGCACGACCCGCTCTCGAACGACGTGCTCATCGCCGAGGGCTACGCGATCCGCGACGGTCACGCCACAGTTCCAGACACACCCGGCTGTGGGCTGGCCCTCAATGAAGACAACTTCGCCACGCAAGCTCAGGTTCATTTCGACCTGAAGTTGTAAGCTCGCAGCAATCTTTGCGAGCCTTTGCGCCTTCGCGTCTTTGCGTCAAAAGGAACGGGGGACTTGCCATGTCGAAGAAACACTCCGAACGCTTCGAGCGGCTCGTGGACGAGGCCCGCGCTCAGATCCGCGAATGCACGGCGAGCGACGTCAAGCAGCGGCTCGATCGCGGCGAGACGTTCCAGCTCGTCGACGTCCGCGAGGAAAGCGAATACGCCCGCTCCCATCTCCCGGGCGCCCAGCACCTGGGCAAAGGCGTCATCGAGCGCGACATCGAGCAGGCGATCCCGGACACGTCGGCCCCGATCGTGCTCTACTGCGGCGGCGGCTACCGCTCGGCCCTGGCGGCCGAGAGCATCCAGAAGATGGGCTACAGCAACGTCCTCTCCATGGACGGCGGTTTCCGCGGCTGGCGCGAAGCGGGCTTTCCGGTGCAGGAACCGTAGGCGGCATCATGTTAGATCCATTTGCCTGCGGACATGCTCCTTCGACTCCCGGTCTGCTTCTTTCATCAGACGAGCAATCTCTTCGCGTTCTCCGGGATCGTATTCAGCCGGGCCAAGCCTTTGCAGTTCCTCGTACCACGCATCCAGCCTGTCCAAGGTCTGCTGAGATTTGATCATTGCCGTCTCAGCAGTTTGAGTGGGACAAAGCTTCTATGGGAGTTCGAC
Organism: Planctomycetota bacterium; assembly: GCA_019347905.1. GTDB lineage: Bacteria > Planctomycetota > Planctomycetia > Planctomycetales > Planctomycetaceae > JAHWKJ01. The sequence goes on along the minus strand of JAHWKJ010000407.1, from coordinate 2,258 downwards.
CTGCTCGCCGCCGGTCCGCCCCCGCCTTCTCGTCCTTTGCGGCCCCTTTGCGCCTTCCGCGCCTTTGCGTCGAAGCTCACTCCTGCGGCGGCGCGTCTTCCGCGGGTTCTTCGATGCTGTCGAAGTACTTGCGGATGCTGTCGGTGTAGCCGGGCGGGATGCGCTCTTTCAGCACCGCTTCGCTCCAGCCCTGCTTCACCTGCTCGAGGGCTTCGCGGTACTGTTGCTGGACTTCACCCTTTTCGCCCAGGCCGCGGGTCTTCAACGTCAGCAGCACTTTGCCGGCGGTGACGTTCGTTGGCGCTTTGTCGGGGGCGAAATCAGTCGCGATGGAGTCGTCTTCCGGGGCCTTGTTCCCCTGGCCGACGCCGGGGCCGCCCATGCCGGGGCCGCCCACGACTGTCTCGACCATCTCGGCGAACTTTTGCGCGTATTCGTCGAGCGACTGGCAGCCACGGCAGGCCTCGCCGTCGAGCAGCTTATAGCCGTTGACCTTCATCGCCGCCTGGATCGCGCTGAGGGCCTCTTCGAGCTTCTGAAGATCCTTCACCGACTGTGCGAGCTGTTCCAGTTCGAGCTGCGAAAGCTCCAGCGACTCCTTCAGACCCTGGAGGGCTTCGGAGGACAGGCCCTCCTGCCGCGCCATCTCGAGCTGTTCCAGCGCCCGCTCCAGCGCCGCCGACAGCGGTTGTGAGGCCGTCTGCTCGCGGGCGAGATCTTCCAGCGACTGTAGCTGCTTGCGAAGCTGCCGCGTCAGTTCCTGCTTCTCTTTGGGATCTTTGGCCTTCGAGAGCCGCTCGATATCTTTCTTCATCTGCTCGATGGCTTTCTCCACGCCGCTGGTCGAGCCCTGCTCCAGCTCTTTGCGCCACTTGCGAAGCTGCTCCTGATCGGCGGCGCCGAACTGCTGCGACGTGGGCCGCTTGCTGAGAAAGTCTTTGAGCTGACTGTCGCGCTTCTGCCATTTGTCGGCGATGTCGCGGCGGTGGGCCTCCAGCTTCTCGAAGTTCGTCCGGGGCGCGTCGGGCTTCATCTTGTTGAAGGACAGTTTCAAGTCGGCCAGGGCCTTGTCGATGTTCTGCGACTCGCGCGCGGCCGCCTCCTCTTTTCGCACCTGGGCGACCCGCTCGCGCGTCGCCCGGCGGCTTTGCGCGAGCTTCTTCCGCTGAGCGCCCTGTTCCTGAGCCGCGGCCACTTCGCCGAACGGATCGAGCTGCGGCAACCACTGCGACGCGGCCGCCAGCACGCCGATCGCCGCCGCGGCGACTCCCACGCGCTTGCCGAAGCGAAAGGGCACGACGGCATCGGGGCGAATCGTGCCCGCGTGAGCTTCGGCGGCGCGCTCCACCAACGGCTTGAATTCTCCGGGAGCGCTTTCGAGCAATGCGGCCGTCAGATAGAGGTCGTTCGTCCGGCAGCGTTCATCGACGACGCGGCCGGCGTCGGCAGCCGTGATCTGCGGACGCAGGAGGAGCGCCACCAGCGCGGCCGCGAGCGGGACAGCCGCCAGCGACAGCGGCCGATACCAATCGGGGATCACCCCCAGCAGCCGGCTGACGAGCAGCAACAGCGTGTAGACGCCCGCGGCTGCCAACAGCGCGAGAAAGTACCGCCGTCCGATCCCCGCCCACTGCAGCCGGCGGGCCGTGCGACGGAGCAGCGATGACGACGCGGGCAGGTTCATGGCGGTGTCCCCAACGTGATGGGCTTATTCACGCGTTTGCGTTGCGAAGGTCCGTAGTGCGGATTTAAATCCGCACTACGGACCTTCGCAACCCTTCCACCCGACAGGATACTCCGGGTCTCGAAGGGCGGCAAGAACGGCTCGCCCCAACAGTCGCCTCAAGCATGCGGCCGGCTGAAGCCGGCCACTACGAACGTGCATCGACGCTGAGAATCAATTGCAGCGCGAGACACTATATCAATCGGCAGGAAACGCATCATCACGGTCTGTTCCGCGTGGCGATTCCGCGCGCGCGGCGACTAAAATCCCGCGATGAGCACCGCGATCCTACATTCCAGGAGCCGAAGACGATGAAAGGCAATCCCAAGATCATCGAGGCGCTGAACGCCGGGCTGACGATCGAGCTGACCGCCATCAACCAGTATTTCATCCATGCGAAAATGTGCCGCAATTGGGGGCTGAACAAGCTCGCCAAACGTTTCTACGACGAGTCCATCGAAGAGATGCAGCACGCGGAGCTGCTCATCGACCGGATCCTGTTCCTCGACGGCACGCCGGAAATCGCCCGTTATGA
>JAHWKJ010000406.1 GCA_019347905.1 Planctomycetota bacterium | reverse complement strand
GAGATCGCCCGGCGCTATCACGAGTAATGGATCGGCCCGAGGACTTACGTCCTTCGGCTCGCCTGCCTTCTGCCGACCGCCTACTGCCGACCTTCTCCGCACCGTGCTCGCCCGCGCCCGCGTCAACTGGACGATTCTCCGCACCTCCATCGAGGAGCGGCTCGTGTACCGGGGCGACTTCGCGTTCGCCACGCTCGTCCGGTTTCTGCCCATCGTGACGCAGATTTTCCTGTGGCGGGCGATCTTCGGCAGCCGGCCCGGCGTGCCCATGAATGGCTATACCTACGCCGACATGGTCGCCTATTACCTGCTGGCGATGGTGGGGCGGGCGTTTTCCAGCATGCCGTCGCTGGCGTCAGGCATCGCCCGCGACGTGCGCGACGGCACGATCAAGAAGTACCTGACGCAGCCCATCGACATGCTAGGCTACCTGTTCTGGTACCGGGTGGCCCACAAGCTGGTGTATTACTTCGTGGCGACTGGGCCGTTCGTATTCGTGTTCTGGCTGTGCCGCGACTTTCTGCCGGGCTGGCCTGCGCCGGAGATTATCGCTGCGTGGGTCGTTTCGCTGTTCTTTGCCTTTCTGGTGGGATTTCTGCTGGAGGCATTAATCGGACTGATCGCGTTCTGGTTCCTGGAAGTCAGTTCGCTCCTGTTCATCTACATGATGCTGAACTACTTCCTCTCGGGGCACATGATCCCGCTGGACTGGCTGGGCGAGGCCGGCCGCTGGATCACTTACCTGCCGTTTCAGTACCTGGCATATTTCCCAGCGGCCATCGTGCTGGGCAAAATTCCGGCGCACGAACTGCCGGTCCATCTGCTCATCGAGGCCCTGTGGATCGTGGTCCTGCTGCTCGCCAACCGCATCGCGTTCGCCCGCGGCGTGCGTCGGTACGGCGCGTTCGGTGGCTGAACAGCCAGTTGTCGCGTGGGTTTCAACCCACGCGCGAGTGTTACGTGCACACACCACGACTCGCGTGGATTGAAATCCACGCTACGGACGTGGAATCGCAGCAGTGGTTACAGTACGAGTCGAAAGGGCCGCAGATGCTCCCGGTAACGATCGACGACATCCGCGAGGCTCTGCCGCGCGTGCGGGCCGTGCTGCGGCCGACGGCGCTGTACGAGTGGCCGGGCTTGAGCGAGCTGACCGGCTGCCGGTTCTTCCTCAAGCACGAAAACCACCAGCCGGTCGGGGCGTTCAAGATTCGCGGCGGTGTGAGCCTCGTCTCGTCGCTGAGCGAATCCGAACGCTCCGCAGGCGTGCTGGGCTGTTCGACCGGCAACCACGGGCAGTCGCTGGCGTTTGCCTGTCGCCGCTTCGGCGTAAAGTGCACGATCGTCGTGCCGCGGGGCAACAACCCCTCGAAGAACCGCGCCATTCGGCTGCTCGGCGCGGAACTGATCGAGCACGGAAGCGATTTCGATGAAGCTCGCGAATTCCTCGAGCGCGAGCTGGCCCCCAAAGGCGGACGCTACATCCATTCCGCCAACGAGCCGCTCTTGATCGCCGGCGTCGGTACGATGGCCCTCGAAATCTTCGACGACCTGCCGCAGCCGGACGCGATTCTCGTCCCAATCGGCCTGGGCAGCGGCGTGTGCGGCACGGCAATCGTCGCCAAGGCCCTTCACCCTCGCACCGAGGTGATCGGCGTGCAGGCGGAAGGAGCCGCCGCCGTCGCGCGTTCGTGGCAGGCGGGAACGGAGCAGACGACGCCAAGCGTCGAAACCTGGGCCGAAGGCATGGCCACGCGCCGTCCCGCCGCGATGACGCTGGCGATCATGCGCGAGCTGATGGACGACTGCCTGCTCGTGAATGACGACGAGCTGCGCGAGGCGTGCTTCCACATCCTGGATCGCACGCACAACCTCGCGGAAGGCGCCGGCGCCGCGACACTGGCCGCCGCCCTGCGCTACCGCGAACGCTTCGCCGGCAAAACCGTCGTCGGCGTCCTCTCCGGCGGCAACCTCGACCTGGCGGAACTGCCGGCGATTCTGCGAGCCGGCGCAAAAAAATGGGCACCGGCATGATACCGGTGCCGCGAGGGACTCTTCGACAACCAACGGTGGGACGTAAAGGGGGAAGGAAGCCTGTCAGCGCTCGGCGCCGACCATCTGAATTCCAGGACCCGTCAGTGTGGGGCCGCTATGGGACTGCCGCTGGGCCGTCGCGCGGTGCACGCGGACGACCGAGGGGTATGCTCGCCGCCGCTCGCTGGTCGGGCGGAAGCCGTCGTCGGCGGGCGTCGCGTGCTCGTGTTCTTCATGCAGCACCGGCCGCGCGGTTTCGTGCCGATCGGGGACGGTCGTAAAGCTGGAGGTCCGCACGTGCGGGTCTTCGAGGCCGCTGGAATCGAGCTGCGACTGGCCGTCCTTGCCGAACGGAACCGGGTCCTTCTCGAATGCTCCGGCGTCCGTTCCGGACGGCTGGCGGCGCTCGAACTTCTCGGCGCCGGCCGCTGGCACGCGCTCGAAGCCGCTGCGCGAATCGGCCGAACGCACGGCACCCGGGCGGCTGGCCGACGGATCGGGCGTCGGTTGCAGGGCCGTCCGCGAGGCCGTTGACGTGGGCGAACTGGAGAACGCGAGCGACGAGCCGATGGGCACCGTCCGCATCACCGTCACCGGCACCTGCCGCACGACGTTTTCGCTCACGTAACGCACGGTGTCGACGGCGACCTTGCGGGTCGTCGTGTGCGGCACCATTCGCGTGACGTTGTAGGTCACCTGCCGCGTTTCGCGACGCGCGACCTGCCGATAGACCGGCACCGCCTGCGCGACCACGTTCGGCACCCACTGCCGTTGCGTGATGACTTTGGGCGTGAACGTGTTGCGGATCGAATACCCAGCGCGATTCATCCAGCCGAAGAGTCCCGGCCGCGGATCGTACTCGCAAGGCGACATCTGCGGCCGCGCGTAGTAGTTGGTCGCCCAGCGGCCCATGTCGCGCTGGACGGTGCGGCATTCCAGCACGTTGTCGTAGGCGATGGTGGGGATTTCGGCCGTGCGGGTTTCCGTTACCGGCTGGTACTCCGTGAACTCGCGATCGACCCACTGCCGCTCGACGACCGGCCGCTGCACGGTTTGCCGCACTTCGCGGTATTCGGTGACGGGGACCGTCTGATAGCAGCTCTGCACGACCGGCTGCAGGCATTCGCAGGGGTTCGTCCCAAAGGGAGCGGCCCCGATGCCGGGGGACCCACCGTAGCCGGGGGACGGCCCGGTGCCCGGGTAAAACTGGGCGGAGGCGTCCGCGGCGGCTCCCAGCACCACCATTGCGGCACACGCCAGACGAGAGACGTGACGGAGCATGAGCTTCCTACCTCAGCAAGGGACGTGTTGGAGAGAGAGATGTGAGCGGGCTGTTGCCCGCGGAGGACGCAGGCCCGTCAGTGAGGAAAGGCCCGGCGACCGCTGAGTGGGGCGGGTTTTTATCGGAAGCCCCGATTGCGGTCAAGATCGGGCGGCCGCGATTCCGATAATGGCCTGGTTGCTGGTCCCTCGCTGACGCGTCGGGTTAGTGTGTGTGGGCCGATGGCTTCAATGGCGGGCGGTTGAAAATCGGAGTGCGGCGAGACTACAATCCTTCTCTTACGCGACAGAGCGTCTCGCAGCGCCACACAGAAACCGAACTACCGCCATGCCGAATACCAGCAACGCCAAGAAAGCCCTCCGGCAGAACGTCGCCCGGCGACTGCGCAACCGCGCCCAGCGGTCCGCGCTGCGGACGGTGCTCAAGAAGTACAAGACTGCCACGCAGGGCGAGGATCCGCAAGCGGCCGAAAGCGCGTTCCGGCTGGTGACGAAGCAGCTCGATCAGGCCGCCGCCAAGGGGCTGATCCACAAGAACAAGGCGGCCCGCACGAAGTCGCGGCTGTCGAAGCTGCTGCCTCGGGCGGCTGCTGCCCCGGCCGGCGAATAGCGCCGCAACGCGCACGCAGAAGCCCACGAGCCCGAACTCGTGGGCTTTCTCGCTGAATGCGCTTAGCCAAACACGCGGACGAGATTGTTCGCCGACTGGATCATCTCGTCGGCGGTCTGGAACACGCTCGCGTTGAACTGGAAGTTGTTCTGAGCCGTAATCAGGTTCGTGAACTCGGTGACGATATCCACGTTTGAGGCCTCCAGCGACCCCTGGATCAGGGTGCCGCGGGCCTCGGTGCCGGGTTCGCCCACCATCGGCTCGCCGGAATTGCCGGTTTCGAAAAAGAGATTCCCGGACCCCGCCAGCAGCCCTTCCGGATTGATGAACCGCGCGGTTTCAATCTGCCCGATGACCTGCGGCGTGGGATCGCCAGCGGTGATGACTGAAACCGTGCCGTCCGGCGCGACGTTTACGGACAGCGTATCGGGCGGCAGGACAATCTCGGGCTCGAGTGGCAAACCCTGTGATGTGACGATCTGGCCGTTGGCGTCGATCTGGAATGCGCCGTCGCGCGTGTAGGCGATCCGGCCGTCGGGCAGTTGAACCTGGAAGAACCCGTCGCCCTGGATGAGCAGGTCGAGCTGTTCACCAGTGGGAATGGGGCCGCCCTGCGAGAAATCGCGGCCGATGACGGGCAGCACGCCGAGGCCGATCTGCTGCGCGGTGCCGGGGTCGGTCACGGGACCGAAGTCCTGCGTGTAGAACAGGCTCTTGAAGTCGACCGTCTGCTGCTTGTACGCCGTCGTGTTGACGTTGGCGATGTCATTGGAGGTGACGTCCAACTGCGTCTGGAAGGCCCTCAGGCCATTCGCAGACGTAAAAAGTCCGTACATCATGTTGGCGTCCCCCCGAAGTCCGCTTCAGCGCGCACGACGACTCCTGTTCCTGCGATGCTAGCCGACGAAACCGGGCCGTGCAAACCCGCGGCGATGCGGAACGCCCGTCTGTGCCGGGATGGCGTAGACCCTGCCGTCGCGGCCGATTCATTGGACAACACCGGAGCGGACGGTGGTAGCGATCCTGTGGCCCACGCGGCTCGCACGGGGTCAGACCCCTTCAGCGTCACCGATGTCGATGGCCGCAGATCTCACGATAGAGATCAATGTGCCGCGCGACCATCCGCTCCACGCTGAACTCTTCACGCATCCGGCGGCGGCCGGCTTCGCCCAGGCGGCGGGCCAGAACGGCATCGGCCAGAATCCGGTCGGTGAATTGTGTAAAGCCCGCACTGTCGCCCACGCGCACGAGAAACCCCGTCTCGCCGTCCACGACCAGTTCACGGTTCGGCGGAATGTCGCTGGCGACAACCGGCACGCCAGCCGCCATGGCCTCCATCAGGCTGTTGGAGAGCCCCTCAAAGTCGCTGGCCAGCCAGAAGACGTCGAACAGCGGCATCAGCCCGCGGGTGTCGGCGCGGTGGCCGACGAAGCGCACGCGGTCGGCGCATTCGACCTGCCGCGCGATGCGCTCCAGCCGGCGGCGCTCACGACCGTCGCCGACGACGAGCATCCACGTCGGACGCGGCGCGATCTGTCGCAGCATCTGCAGCGCCCACAACAGGTCGTCGACCCGCTTCTGCCGAGCGAGCCGCCCCACGTAGCCGACGACCGCCGCGTCTGCCGGCAGGCCGAACTCCGCCAGCCGCGCCGCCCGATCGAACGACTCCGGCTCCGCGACTTCCACGCCATTAGGGATGACGACGGTGCGCTCCGCAGGGAAGCCGGTGTCGCGGTAGAAGTCGGCCACCGGCTGCGAATTGGCAATCAGCCGCGTCGTCCGCGAAGCCAGCCGGCGGTCGAGGTAGCGCTGCCAGCCGCTCTTCCACGTGTCGACGCAGCGCTCGGAAACGATGATGGCCGGCCGCGGCCCGCCCCCGCCCCCCCCCCCCCCGCGGGGGGGCGCCCCCAGCCCGCCCCGCCCCCGCGGCCCCCCCCACCCCCCCCGGCCAAAAAACCGCCGGGGGCGGGCGGAGGGGGCGCGGCGAGGGCCCACCCCCCCCGGGCAGCCAGCAAAGCCGAGTGCCCCACACGCCCTCCGCGCCCC
>JAHWKJ010000405.1 GCA_019347905.1 Planctomycetota bacterium | reverse complement strand
CGTCCCAGTACTCCCAGGCGTTGTCGAGAAACGTCACGCCTTCATCCACCGCCTGCTGCACGAGACGGATGGAGTCCGCTTCGGAGAGGTTCGGCCGCGACATGTGCCCGCCGCCCAGGCCGAGGATCGTCACCTCGAGGCCGGTCCTGCCGAGCGGACGAAGGGGAATGCCGCCAGTGCTGGAGCTGGTCATTGGTGTGCGCTCTCCCCGGAACCAATGAATGACGGAACCCGGTGCGCGTGCGCGACTCGGGAGCCGTTACCATAGTTGCCGGAGGCAACCCGATGCGGCAAGCCTGGGACGTGCCATGGGCCGGGCCGTGGAGCATCGTAGTGTGGATTTCAATCCACACGACCACATCTGGAGACGCGCGCCTGGAGCATCCGTCGTGTGGATTGAAATCCACACTACGGATTTTCGAGTCGCACGCACGCCGAGACGCTGCCCGCTGGCGGCCGCGGCGGACCTACACCGCCGCCAGGGCGACGGCTTCCCTCGTTTCCGTGCGCCCTCCCGCGGCGCGGCGGCGGTTCTCGATCAGTTCGTCGATGGTGATGATCGGAATGCCGAACAGCGCCGACATCGTGAGCAATTCGTCGCGCGTGGCCATATTCAGCCCGTCGCTGCTGCAGATCTCGCACAAGACGCCCGCCGGCGCCCGGCCGGCCATGCGGGCCAGTTCCACGGCCGATTCGGTGTGACCGGGCCGCTCCAGTACGCCGCCCGCGCGGGCGATCAGCGGGAACACGTGTCCGGGGCGGATGAAGTCGTCCGGCGTCGTCTCTTCATCGACCATCGCCCGGATCGTCCAGGCCCGCTCGAGCGGGCTGATGCCCGTCGAGCAGCGGCGATGGTCGACGGGAATCGTGAATTTCGGCAGCGAGGGATCATCGCCTCCGACCATTGTCCGCAGGGCCAGCCGCCGCGCCGTCTCAGGCGTCACCGGCACGCAGAGCTGGCCGCGGGCCTGGGTGATCATGAAGTGCACCATGTGGGGCGTCAGGGCGTCGGCGGCCGCCACGAGGTCGCCCTCGTTCTCCCGCTCTTCGGAATCGAGCACAATCACCATCCGCCCGGCGGCAATCGCTTCGACGGCGTCTTCAATGCGCGAGAACTGTGCGGCGGCCATGACCATTTCCCCTCGTGGTGCGAATCATTCGCCGACGCACGGCGAGCACGCGCTCGCCAGAATCGGCAGTGGTGAAAAACCGTAGGCCGCGAATGCGGCGGCGGCAATTCACCCGAGCGCGACGCGCACTTGAGGGGAAGTTTCAGAATCCGGTCGCGCCGGTTGTGGCGGTCGCACGGGATAGCCGGAGCGCAGGCGATTGACAGCCGCGGCTATTGCGAGCGTTAGAACCGGAAGTCGGCGCCCAGGAACAGGCCGTCGAAGGACATGATGTTCGAGTCGTCGAGGCCGTTGAACAAGCCGGCGAAGGTTCCGCCGGACGTGCCGAAGTCGAACCAGCCCTGGAACTGCCAACCCGCCGAGAGCGTCCACGCATCATTCGCCTGCCAGCTCGCCCCGATCTCGGCATCGAGCACGGGAATGGTCCGCGTCAGGCTCGCGACCTGCTCGAAGCGCGTCCCGCCCAGGCCGACATTTGTGTTGCTGGAAGCGACCTCGTAATTGCCGACGAGCAGCGAGCCGGCGCTCTTGGCGAAGACCGACAGGCGGCGGCAGGGGTCGACGTACCGCCGGCCTTCCAGCCCCAGCCTGGGCCCGGCACCGATGAAGTCGACCGAAAAATCGCCGCGGGCGAAGAACGCCGGCCCCAGCGTCACCAGCGATTCGTAATACTGATCGATGTCGGCGATCCGCACGCCGGCCGACCACGTGAGGCTCGTGTCGCCGGTGCAGAGGATCGTCGAGTACTGCTCCAGATCGTAGACGTTCGTCTCCACCAGCGCCCGAGTCTGAATGCGATCGCCGGCCGGCAGCGCCGTCGGAGGAATCGCGAGGACCAGAGCTCCGCCCGGGGCGACGGCGTTGCCGAAGGGATCGACGATGAACCTCCCGGCTTGGGCGACGCCATCCACCTCCACGTCGCCGCGGAACCGCCAATAGGTGAACCGTAGCTCGCGTGCGGTGTCCGACATCTGATAGCCGATGCGAGCCCGCACCGTCGCCTCGTAGTCGAACTCCAGCTCCTTGCCGGTAATCGTGATGATGTTGGCCGGAGACAATTGGCCTTCGGCGAAGGCGATTGCCTCGCTGAAATGCGGCCGCATCAGCATGGCGTCGACTCCGGCCACAATCATCGGCCCGGAGGCGCACTCACAGCACTCGCACCAGCAGCCGGCGCACTGGCCCGTGAGGCAGGCGTCGGCGGCCTGCGCGAATGTGTGCGGTTCGGGAGCGGCCTCGGGTTCGGCGGCCGGTGCCGGTGCGGATTTCTGACTGTTTCGCGGATCGTACTCGTCCGGGCCCGTGCCGCCGGCCGGTGCCGGCGGCTTCCTCGGAATCCGTCTGGGCGCCATCGGCTCGGCGGCGTCGGCCGCGGGAGCGTCCTGGGCGCGAGGGGCCGCAGATGGAGCCTCCTCGGCGGCGGCGTCGGCCGGAGCGGCCTCGGGCGGAGCGGCCTCGGCCGGAGCTTTCTCGGGGGCAGCCGCGTCAACCGGCGCCGACTCCGGATCGGGCACTTCCGGAACGGACGGCTCCTGGGTTTCCGCCTCCGGCTTTGGCTCAGCCTCTGCGGCCTGTGCGACGTCGACGATTTCCGGGAAAGCCGGGGCCTCGGGGAAGGCCGGGGCCTGAGCGAACGCCGTCGACGCGGCGGTTGCCAACAGCATCGCCAAGCTCATCCCTGGCCAAAAGAACGTTCTCATCTTCGGTTCCTTCCGAGACGGATCGACGCCGGCCCTCCGCCCGAATGCAACGAACCTGCGGGCGGAGACAGCCCTATGGGTGGTCATCGTCATCGCTTCCACCCGTACTTCAGGATTCTTCGCGAGAATCGTTGCAATCGTTACGAGCGGTGCGCGACGCGACGCAAGGGCGCAACGGCCCGCGAAGAGGCAAGCCTCGGCCATGACTCTTGGTATCCACTGCCTACCGCCTACTGCCTTCTGAAACCAGCGGTGCCGGCATTTTTTGACGGAACCCTCAGTGTGACCTAGTTTCTCTGAGCCGCGCAATTTATGCACGTTTTGCTCCCGGTCGTTCGCCGTCCGGGACGCTGCCGCTCAGGAAACATAAAGCCATGGTCCGCACCGCGACGGATGCCGCGTCTCTGCAGCTCAGCGAGACGGAGCTGCGCTCCCTGCAGTCTCTGAACAGAACTTCCCTGCCCCCCGCACCGCCGCCCAAAGCGAACCGTGACGGGCTGCCCTCGCCCGAGCGCGTGGAGTGGGAAATCCAAGAGATGCTGGCGACCGAGCCGGGGCCTGACTTTCTGCGCTGGGTCGATGAATACGCCGCCGTGGGGAAGCGCAACCCCTACCTGTGGCGGTGGTGCCGACGGGCGGTCGAGCTGACGACGCTGTCCTCGGTCGCGGCCGAATGGCGCGAGGAGCTGATCGACACCAAGACCCTGGGCGTGATGTGGGACGTGATGCTGGACGACGTCGCCGACCGCGGCGGCGACCCGCGGATGCTGGAGATGCTGCTGGGCGTGATGGAGGGCACCGCCGTCGCGAGCTTCTCGGATTGCTCCGCCGCCGAGCGGCCCTATGCCGCTTTCACGGTGCGGCTGTGGAAGGAAATCGAGTCGCGCGCCCGGCGTTACCCGCGGTTCGCAGAGTTCGAGTCGCTGCTGCGGTTCGATTACCGGCAGCTCGCCAACGTGATGCGCTACTCGCATCTGCTGAACCGGAACCTGGACCTCTTGAACCTCTCTGAGCACGACCTGTACACGCCCCACAACATGCACATCATGATCTGCTCGACATTCGACATGATGTGCTCGCCGGGCTTCGACCGCCGCGAGCTGGGCCTGGTGCGCGAGATGGTCTGGCAGGGCCAGTGCATGGGCCGCATCGGCAACCTGGTGACGACGTGGGAGCGCGAGCTGGGCGAGCGGGACTTCACCAGCGGCGTGTATGCCCGCGCCGTCTCCCGCGGCGACGTGACGGTCGAGCGCCTGCTGACGGCGGCACCCGACGAGATCCGCGCGATCATCCAGAACGGCGGCCACGAGCAATACTTCCTGCGCCGCTGGCGGGCCCACCAGAGGCGCCTGACCGTCCGCGCCGCGTCCATCCACTCATTCGATGCCGGTCAGTACGTCGAAGGCTTCGAGCGCCTGATCTGCCTGCACCTCGGCAGCCGGGGACGAAAATAGATATGGCTGAAGCCCTGTTCCAGCGATTCGGACATCATTACATCCTCGTGATGATGATCCTGACGCGGCTGGCCGGTACGGTCGGCGGGCTGCTCGTCATCTACTACGTCGAGCTGACGCTCGACCTGCCGGCGCAGATCAGAGCGCACTTCCGCATCTCGTCGCTCGTCGTGGTCGTGTTCAGTTGCTCGGTCACCGTGATCGCGGCCCTGTTCGAGACGCGCGTCTTGCGCGAGGCGCTGCGGCGGATGAGGACCGGGGAGCCGCTCGACGACCGCATCGCCGCCCTCGGCGGGGAAGAAGCGGTGGTGTTCGTCGGCCGTCACCATCGGCTCGAAGCGTGGCTGGTGCCCCTGACCACGCTCGTGCCGGTGCTGATCTTCCTGAAGGTCGTCGACGACGCCTCGATGATGGTGATGGTCAACATCACGATCGCGGTGTTCATGGGCATCGCCATGGCGCTGATGTCGACGTACTTCGCCGTCAATCACTGCATGCAGCCGGTGATCCACTGCTTCCTCGCGCGGGGCGTGCAGCTCGACTACGACAAGCTGCCTGCCGCGCAGTTGCAGCTCCGGTTCGCTCTCTGCTCGATCCTGATCATCGTGACGACGGCGCTGATGATCGGCACGCTCGCGCGGCAGCGGGCCAGCGATATCGTCAACGAAAGCGACCCCACGCGATCGGCTGCCGCGCTGGCGGAGCTGAAATCGCACACGATCTACATCACCGTCGCGGCCGTGGTGACGGGCGTGTTCTTCTCGTCGCTGCTCACGAGCTCGGTCACGACCCGCATCCGGCAGCTCGTCTCGGCCATGGAACGCGTCGGCAGCGGCCGGCTCTCGCAGCGCGTCCGCGCCACCGGCACCGACGAAGTCGACCGGCTGGCCCGGCAGTTCAACGCCATGATCGGCGAGCTGGAGCGCAACGACCACACCATCCGCGATCTGAACCACAACCTGGAAAACAAGGTCCAGGACCGCACCCGCCAGCTCGAATCGGCCCTGGCCAACCTGCGCGACGCCCAGACGCGGCTGACCGACATGGCCCACTCCGCCGGCATGGCCGAAATCGCCACCGGCGTGTTGCACAACGTCGGCAATGTGCTCAACAGCGTGAACATCTCCGCGGCGATGGTCGGCGAACGCGTGCGCGGCTCGCGGCTGGCCGACCTGGAGCGCACGCTGGAGCGGCTGTCGTCGCAGCGCGACGACCTGGCCACGTTCCTCGCCGACGGACGCGGCGCCAAGCTCATCGACTATCTCAGCACCATCAGCACGCGGCTCAAGGAAGAGCGCGAGGACGTGCTCCGCGAGGTGGGCCTGTTGGAGCAGAAGATCGGCCACATCAAGAGCGTGATCGCCGCCCAGCAGAACTACGCCCGCCGCATCACCTATCGCGAGGACGTCGAGGTCGCAAAGCTCGTGGACGACGTGCTGTCGATGCACGCGCCGTCGTTCGCCCGGCACAACATCCGCGTCGAGCGCGATTACGAGCCGTTGCCCAAGGCGCACCTCGAGAAGAACAAGCTGGTGCAGATCGTCGACAACCTGGTGAAGAACGCGCGGGAATCGATCCGCGACTTCAAGGGCCCCGAGCGGAAGCTCGTCGTGCGCATCGCGCAGCCGCAGCCGCAGCCCGACCGGGCGGCGATCGTCGTTGAGGATTCGGGCGGCGGAATCGCGGCAGACGTGCTCAAGCGGATCTTTCAGTACGGCT
>JAHWKJ010000404.1 GCA_019347905.1 Planctomycetota bacterium | reverse complement strand
GAACGCACCAGCGCCACCGCCGCTCCGCGATCGTCCGTACCCGCGGCCATCTGGTGCGCGACGACGCCGGAGATCGAGCAGTTGTTGCAGCCTTCGAACAGGATCCCGTCGCGCGGCGGGTCTTCGTCGCGATTGTGCCAGGCGATCGTGTTCGCCCCGATGATGACGCCGGACGAGCGCGCGACCGCGAGCGAGAGGTCGTCCGCACCGTAGATGGTGTTGCCGGTGATGGTGACGCGGTGCGCGTGCCGCAACTCGATGCCGCGCATCTGGCTGCCGAGCACGTTGCCGGTGATAGCGATCAGCCGCGCCCCGCGCGGCGAATCCGCTTCAGACCCCCGGATGCGGACGTTCGCCCCGCCGGGTTCTGCGGTGGCCTGAATGGTGTTGGAGGCGATCGTCACCTCGCTGATGATTCCCTCTGTCGCCTCAAACCAGATCTCCGCCCCCGTCGGTTCACCCCCGACCCCCCCTTGCCCCCCCTTATCAAGGGGGGGAGCGACGCCACCTCTCCCCCCCTTACGAAGGGGGGGCTGGGGGAGGTCGCCCGGCTTGTTGTTGTACTCGATATCATTCCCCGTGATGTGCAGATTATGCACATCGCCGTCGAGCGACTTGATGCCCGCGAGCTTGTTGTAGCTGATGTGGTTCCCGCACACGATCGTCTGGTGCAGGTTGCAGCGGTCGAAGAAGATGCCGTACTCGGCGTTGTCGTAGATGTGCGACGTACTGATCAGCACGTTGCGGTTCCGCTCGACGAGATGCACGCCGATGCGGCAGCGGCGCACGAGCACCTCGGTGATCGTGGGCTGCATCGTCCGCCGCAGCTCGATGCCGACGGCCTGGGCGTGATCGCCGAGGATCTCGACGCCGGTGACGGTCGGGAACCGCTCGCGCTCCCACGTGTGCGCCTCGACGGATTGCGGCTGTGCGGTGCCGCGATGATCCCCGACAATCCGTAGCGCCGGCCCGGCCCCGGCCATCACAATCCGCGAGGCGCCGCCAATCCCGCGGACGGCCACGTAACCCAGCCGCGTGGTATCGAGCACCAGCGGCCGCGTGATGCGGTACGTGCCCTTGTTGAGCTCCAGCACGCCGTCGCCGGCCGCGAGCGCATGCTCGAGAGCCGCGGTGTCATCGGCCGCCCCATCGCCGGCGGCCCCGTAATGGAAGACGTTGACCATCTCAGAGATTCAGCCTGTTGCATTTCCGTCCGGACGAAACCGGGAAGCCACGCGTAGCTGTATGACCTTAAGCACCACTACTGCCCCCCCGCCGATGAGCAGAACCCACTCAGGCGCAATTCCAAACAGGAATAGCGCGGATGATGAGCCAAGTGCGACACAAAGGAGAACGTCGAAGACGTAGATCCAATAGTAGATTGCTTGTTCCGTCGAGCTGTGAACCGCGCGGTACAGCCAATACATGAGACCGACCCGGCCCAGTTTCAGGATCGCAGCAATGAAGAACAGCCATGCCAAAACCTTCCATTGAACGGGTGGGACATCGGCAATGGCTGCCAGCACGTCTTGGGCCGTTCCTGATCGAGGCGCATAAAGAGCTTCAGGAGATCTTTCCATGCCGGCGCTCCTACGTCCTCACACTCCAAAGCCGAGGATCCTGGTTGTAGAAGCTGTGTAATAGCTCGAACAACCGCGGGTGTTCGCGCTCCAGGCCGTGCGGCCGCTCGAAGAACGCCTCGGTCGCGACCGCGAAAAACTCGCCCTCGTCGGTCGCCCCGTACGGATCGAGCACCGTGCGGCGCCAGCCGCTGCGGCGGCGGTGACGATTGTACTCCTCCGCAAGCACCTCCCGCCAGTTGCGGTACTGCTCCTCGGAAGGCAACGGCGGCGTGCCGTCAACGGTGACGTTCTGCATGTCGAGCACGTGGGCGAACTCGTGGAACACGACGTTGTAGCCGTCGTCGCCGTCGCGGCCGCTCTCCAGTACGTCATCCCACGAGAGCACGACCGGCCCCCCCGTCCACGCCTCGCCCAGCCGCAGCGCCAGTTCCTCGCTCACGATCCCGCCGGGCAGGTGCCGCCGGTCCTCGGCGAAGTACCCGCTGGGATACACCAGCACCGTGAGCAGCCGCTCGAAATGCTCGCCGGGAAACCCCAGCACCAGCAGGCACGCCTGCGCGGCGATCGTAACCTGCATCTCTTCCGTCACGACCAGCCCGCCGCAGCCCTCCCAGAACTTCTCCGCCACAAACACCTGCACCCGCCGCCGCAATTCGTCGCGCTCGTCGTGGCTCAGCCGCTCATACAGCGCAAAGTTCCGCACGAGCGCCTGCTCCCAGCCCTCCGGAAACGGCCGCCCCAGAATCTTCCGCCTGCGTCGCCGCCGCCACCAGGAGAACATAGCAGTCGGTCCCTGTTTGACCCTCCGGCGACGCCTCGTCCCCACTCTCTCCTGGTCAGGCGGTGTACTGCTCCCACTGGACTAGCGGAGTCAGCTCCCCGGACCGGAAGAACTCACAGAACGCCTCGCGGGCGAGGTGTTTTGGGATCAAGTGTCGGCACTCGATCCAGCTGTGGTGCCACGAGTGGAGCCAATAGTTCAGGCCGCCCTCGCCCACACCGCCGACCGTGACGTGATACGGCTGATGCTCGGGCGCCTCAGGCGTAAGATGCACGAAGCTCTTGTCGTGCCCGATCAACAGATCCGCACGGTAGCCGTGGGCCTCGACGGAAATCGCCGCCGGACGCTCGCACTTTGCCTCGGCGTGATCGATGAAACGGTTCAGGTCATCGACCGACGCGATATCCACGGACGGCTCAGCCTCCGACCACACCGCAGATCTTTGTTCGGATCCCAAATGAACTTCGCCCGCCTGTGCTCCCGCCGTTTCGCGGGACTTTCAACCGTCACAGCGGCACATGGACCGCTCGCGCGTTCCTTTGACCGAGCAGACGAGCGCGGATCTCGCTCAAGTCGCCCTGCTGGCGTTGGAGCCACTGCCGGACGTCTTCCGCCTGCCGCTCGCGACGGGCGAGCAGCAGGACGCGCGAATCCCCCACGCGGAGAGCACCCGTGGCGTCTTCACACAGTGGAGGGGCTTCAACCTGGCCGGTGAACACCACGGGCCTGCTCCTTCTCAGCAATATCTTCCGGCTCTCTCGAATCATCCACCGCCATCGGCCCTCACGCAAGGGCGACTACCTCCAATGCGCAACCGCTTCTGTAAGGGTAGAGAGACCAACCCACCTCATGCAGAAAGCCGTCCCGGTGTGCGCACACATCTTCCCCCATTGCTGCCCGGCCCGAGTTTTCGGGGGCAAGGTGGCCGGGGGGCCCGGGCGTGTGGAACTCGCAAAGTTGCCATCTTGCCCCGCGATGGCAGGGCAGTGCTCGCGGCTGCCGCCGAAGTTGATGGCCCGCCGGCTCTCCAGCCACTCAGTGGTTGAACAGAAACTCCACGCTGTTGAGCAGGCTCCAGGCCACGTCTTCGGCGGCCTGGCGGCGGCGGTTGCCGTGGCGCTGGAGGTACTGGAGCGTGGCCGTCCGCTCGTCCTTCGTGGGTTGGCGGGAGAGGAACGTCAGGTACAGCTCTTCCAGCAGCTTCTCGTCGTCGGCCGGGGAGGGCCAGCGGCGGAGAAATTCGGCGACGCGGCCGCCTTCGTGCGAGAGCTTCGACTGGATCTCGGACGAGTTCAAGACGTGCAGCACCTGACCGACGCTGGGCTCGACGACCCGCTCGCATTCGCACGGCGTGGCCCGCATCGGCCGGCCGAACAGCTTCAAAAAGTAGTGCGGCACCTGGCTGTCCCACAGCTCGATCGCCCGCGCGCCGGCTGGCACGCCGTCGAACTTCTCCGGCACGCCCGTCGTCTGGCAGATGGCATCCAGGAGCACTTCCGCATCCAGCCGCTTGAGCAGCGCCCGCGAGTGATTCTGCTCGTCGCGGAGGTTCGTCTGGTTGGGGGTGGTGGAAAGCTGGTACGTTCGCGAGGCGGCGATGGTGCGGTACAGCTCGCGCACGTTCCAGCCGCTCTCGATGAACCGCCGGGCGAGCGCGTCGAGCAGTTCGGGATTGGTGGGCGGGTTCGTGAGGCGGAAGTCGTCGACCGGCTCGACCAGCCCGCGGCCGGTGAGCTGCGCCCACACGCGGTTGACGAACGCCCGTGCCAGCCACGGGTTCTCGGGCGAGGTCATCCACGCGGCCAGCTCACGGCGGCGGTCGCCGGGCGGCGACTCGGCCGGGTTCGCGGTGCCGAGTGGGTGGGCGTGGATCGCTTCGCCGCTGCGGGGATGCGTGACGACGGGGTTCGACAGCGAGGCCAGCATTTCGCCGCCGGCCGCGGGCTTGAACTGGAGCGGGGTGAAGTAGGCCTGCATGCCGAAGTAGTCGGTCTGGCTCCAGCGGTCGAAGGGGTGATGGTGGCACTGGGCGCACTCGATGCGCACGCCGAGAAAGACCTGCGACAGCGTGCCGGCCATTTCGCCGGGGCTTTTCGCGACTTTGTACAGCGCGCCGGCGGGAGCCTCGGCGAGGGGGCCCTCGGCCGTCACGATCTCACGGACGAACTCGTTCCAGGGCTTATTCTCGGCGAAGCTGCGGCGAATCCATTGGTAATAAGCGAACGCCGTTTTGTGGCCGAGCACCTGCCGGTCGACCCGCAACAGGTCCGACCACTTGAGTGCCTGGTAATCGGCGAACTCGGGCCGCTGAAGCAGTGCGTCCACCAGCCGGCCGCGGCGCTCGGGATGAGCGTCGGCCAGAAAGGAGCGCGTCTCGTCGGCGGTGGGCAGCGTGCCGACGAGGTCGAGGTGCGCCCGCCGCAGGAAGGTCGCGTCGTCGCACATTCCGGAGGGCACGATGTTCAGCTTACGCAGCTTCGCATCGACCAGCTCGTCGATGAAGTTCCGCGTGGGCGGCGGCGGGAAAGGAGCGACCTCGTCCGGCCGCGGTACGATCGCCCGGAACACATCGACCGCGCCCATGTACGCTGCCATAACCGCCACGTCCCCCGGCACGTCGCCGGCCGTCACCAGCCCAAACTCGTCGACGCGAGCCAGCGCCTCGGCGTTCGACTGAAACCGCGTGTGGTCGGTGACATCGACGCGGCGTCCATCGCTGTAAACGGCGACGGCCGTGAGTTGCTGCGTGCCGCCCATCGCGAGGGTCTGCTCCTTCGGCGAAACTTCCAGCAACACAACGCGCGGGGCATTCGGATCGCCAGCGGGCGCTCCGGCGGCAATCCAGTCCCGCAGCGTGCGGTATTCGCCGGACCCGCGGCGGATGCGGACGCCGCCGCCGTGCGGAACGCCGCCGGAGGCCTTCATGAGCAGCAGGCTGCGTTCGGGGGCGGGTGGAAAAATCCGGCGGCCGCGGCCCTCCTGTAGGAGGGCCGCGCGGTCGGCCGCCGGATCGAAGCCGAACACCGACAGCTTGAAACCGTTCTGACCCTCGGCCTTCCCGTGGCAGCCCGAGGAGTTGCAGCCAAAGCGGCTGAAGATGGGGACGATGTCGTTTTCGAAGTGGAACGCGCGGGTGCGGTCGGCGGACTCAGGCGACGGCGCGGCCGCGTCGGCACTCGTCGCCGCGGACTGGCCCCACGCGGACCCACCCGCGGAGCAGCCGAGCAGAAGGAATGTGGCGGACAGCACGCGTCGCATCGCGTCTTTTGGAAGCAAGCCAGATGCGCAGCGGCATCGAAGTGCGCACGGAGTCGGAACGAACGCATCAACGAACGCCAATCTTAGCGCGTTGCTCGCGGAGCCGCAACCCGGCGGCCGTAGTGTGGATTTCAATCCACACGACAGTTTTCGAGCCCCGCGCGCGGAGCCGCCCCTGCATTGGCGCGGAATCTGCTCGACATCGCCATGGCCGTCGCGCCGCCCTGTCGCTTTCCCGCCTGTGAGTCACAGTTCATGGCTTTGCATCCAGACTCGCTCAACCCGGTTCGCGTCGGCGTGCTGGTCGACCTTCCGCTGCGGCCGGGCGCCGGCGGCCATGTGAAGTGCTGGCAGCATTTCGCCGAAGCGGCGACGCGGCTGCCGGACGAACTCG
>JAHWKJ010000403.1 GCA_019347905.1 Planctomycetota bacterium | reverse complement strand
CATCATAATACTGAGCGCAACTCGCTCCCGTTCATGCCGCGAATGGGAAACACCGGCGGTCTCGCGGCCAAGGTTGCTGGTTGTCGGCTGGATCGTCGGACTGATTGTCGCCTGTCTGTTCCTCGCGCCGGTGACGGTTCGTGGGGCCGATCTCGATGCCTGCCGCGACTCGCTCCAAACCGGCCGCTACGACGAATGTATCGCACAGGCGGCCGAGGCGATCGCCGGCTACGCCTGGGGCGAAGACTGGCGCGTCCTGAAGGCGCGGGCCGAACTGACGATCGGACGCTACGCCGACGCTCTCGCCACCACCGACGCGGGAGTGAAACGATACCCATCCAGCGTGCGGCTGCGGCTCTGCGCCCGGGAGGCAGCACTGTTCACGGGCGATCCCGAGCGGGCCGCCAAACTGCTGGAAGAGATCGACCGCCTCGCGACCGACGCGCCGTGGCGCTACAGCGACGTCGAGGACCTGATCGCGCTCGGTGAGGCTTCGCTGCTTTACGGGGCCGATGCCCGCGATGTGCTCGACGGCTTCTTCGACCGGGCGCAGCAGCGCGACCCCGATCGTCGCGAGCCGTATCTGGCCTGCGGACGGCTGGCCCTCGCCAAGCAGGACCACGAACTGGCGGCTGATTACTTTCGCGAGGCGTCGAAGCGCTTCCCCGAAGACGCCGACGCCTGCTTCGGTCTCGCCCGCGCGCTCGCCGACAGCGACGGCAATGCCGCGGCAGACGCGCTCGACGCCTGCCTCACGCACAACCCGCGGCACGTCCCCGCGTTGTTGTGGAAGGTCGAGCGCGCGATCGATGCCGAAGATTACGAGGAAGCCGAGCAACTCATCGAAGGCGTGCTGGCGATCCATCCGCACCAGCCGGAAGCGTGGGGATACCGCGCGGTGCTCGCTCACCTCGACGGCGATCCGCGGGGCGAAGCGCTGGCCCGCGAAAAGGCGCTGGCCCACTGGAAGACGAACCCGCTCGTCGATCACACCATCGGCCGCAAACTCTCACAGAACTATCGTTTCGCCGAAGGGGCTGCGTACCAGCAGAGTGCCCTCGCCTTCGATGCGAAGTGCCAGCCGGCGCGCGTGCAGCTCAGCCAGGATCTGTTGCGGCTGGGACGCGAAGTCGAAGGCTGGGCCGCCGCCGATGCGGCCTTCCAGCACGACGGCTACAACGTCGCCACGTTCAACCTGCTGGAGCTGAGGGACGTCATCGACCGCTTCCGCACGCTCGAGAGCGAACACTTCATCGTCCGCATGGAGGCCGTCGAAGCCGCAGCCTACGGCAAGGATGTGCTGGAATTGCTGGAAAGCGCCCGCCGCACGCTCTGCGCCAAATACGGCCTGGAGCTACGTGAGAAGATCACGGTCGAAATCTTCCCCGATCCCAACGACTTCGCCGTCCGCACCTTCGGCATGCCGGCGGTCTCCGGGTACTTGGGCGTGTGCTTCGGCAAAGTCATTACGGCCAACAGCCCGGCGTCGCAGGGCGAGCATCCCTCGAACTGGCAGAGCGTCCTGTGGCACGAGTTCTGTCACGTGGTAACGCTGGAGCTGACGCACAACCGCATGCCCCGCTGGCTGAGCGAAGGCATCTCCGTCTACGAAGAATTGCAGGAAAACCCAGCGTGGGGCCAGCGAATGACGCCCCGCTACCGCGAGATGATTCTCGGCGGCGAACTGACGCCTGTGGGCGAGTTGTCGAGCGCGTTCCTCCCACCGAAGAGCGGACTGCATCTGCAGTTTGCATACTTCGAGTCGGCGCTCGTGGTCGAGTTCCTCGTCGAGCGCTACAGCATCGAGGCCCTGCAGCGCATCCTGCGCGATCTGGGTGCGGGACTGCCCATCAACACGGCATTGGAGCGGCACACCGACTCGCTGGCGAAGCTGGAAAAGGAATTTGAAAGCTTCGCGCGCGATCGGGCGCAGCAACTCGCCCCCGAGGCCGACTGGTCGCAGCCGCCGCTCGAATCGCTGCTTGCCGATGACGGAGATGCACTGGCACGTTGGATCGATGAGCACCCCGTGAATTTCGCCGCCCTGACGGTTCACGCCCAGACGCTGATCGAGGCCCGCCAATGGGACGAGGCCAAGCCGGTGCTCCGGACGCTGCTCGCGCTTGACCCCGAATACATCGGCGGCGACAACGCCTACGAATCGCTCGCCGGCGTGCACCGCGAACTCGGCGAGACTGGCGAGGAGCGCAGACTTCTTGAGCGATACACCCAACTCGATGCGGCCGCCTTGGGCGCCGGGCTGCGTCTGTTAGAACTCGACCTTGCGGCGGAAGACTGGCCGGCGGTGCTGCGCACGACGGAGCACCTTTCCGCCATCAATCCGCTGCTGCCGCAACTGCACCGCGCCCGGTCCCAAGCCGCCGAGCGCCTCGCGCGCGAAGCAGAGGCCATCGCCTCATACGAGGCCTTGCTGGCGCTCGGTCCGAGCGATCCGGCGGAGGTGCATTACCGCCTGGCACGGCTGTTGCATCGCCGGCACAACCCACTCGAAGCGAAGCGGCACGTTCTGGCCGCCTTGGAAGAAGCACCTCGATACCGCGCCGCCCACCAACTGTTGCTGGAGATCGTCCGCCAGCAGAAATGACGGAGGGTCGAGAGTCGAGAGCGGAGAGTCGAGAGCTAGAACATTAACCGATCCGTCCGGCTCTCGACTCTTGACCCTCGACTCTCGTCTCAGCTCATGGAGGAGCACCGACCGATGCAGAAGCTGCTGGCGATCATTTCCATCGCCACCGCCGCCGGTCTCGGCCTCCTCGCCGCCGCCGCCCGGCAGCAGGGCATTCTTCAGCCCCGGCAGGAGCGGCAGATTGTAGCCCACGGCGCAAGCCGTGGGGATGCGCCGGCCACGACACGATCAGCCCCGGCAGGGGCGGCAGAACGGGACGGCAATGTCACCCGTTCTGCCGCCCCTGGCGGGGCTCCAAATCTCGTGATGAGCGGCGAACCCATGGCTGGCGCCATGGGCTACGATCTCATGCCCCTGCCGGGGCTGAAACCCACGATTCCCTTGGGAAGGGGGCGGATTGGCGATGACATCGCGACGGCGTTCGCGGGCGCACCGGCGGCTGTGCCCAGCCTTGCCACCCTGCTGGCCGGGCAGGCTGTGCCGAACTCCGGCCGTAACGGCGTCCCGCAGTGGGAGGTCGATCCAGACTTCGCCAACGATGTCTTCACGTTCGTGCGCATCCGTTACGGCTCGCACAGCGGCTGGCGGCGGTGGGCCACCGACTATCCCGACAGCGACCTCAACTTCTCGTACCGACTCTCGCAGCTCACGTCGCTCAAGGTCGATCCGAACGGAAAGGTCCTGGAGCTGAGCGATCCCGCGCTGTTCGACTACCCGTTTGTGTACCTCATCGAGCCGGGCACGCTGGAATTCACGGAAGCCGAGGTCGAGGCACTGCGCCGGTACCTGCTCTCCGGCGGCTTTTTGATGGTCGACGACTTCTGGGGCGAAGCCGAGTGGGACAACTTCGCCCACGAGATGCGTCGCGTCTTTCCCGACCGCGATCCGGTCGAACTCGACATCGACCATCCCATCTTCCACTGCGTGTACGACCTGAAGTCGAAGCCGCAGGTGCCATCGATCGGCGTCGCTCAATGGGGCCGCAGTGAGGGCGTCACGTGGGAGCGCGAAGATGCGAAGACGCCGCACTACAAGGCCCTGTACGACGACCGCGGCCGCATGATCTCGATCATCTGCCACAACACCGATCTGGGCGACGGCTGGGAGCGCGAAGGCGAAGACCCGTGGTACTTCCACGAGTTCTCGGAAAAGCACGCATACCCGCTGGGGATCAACGTCGTGTTCTACGCGATGAGCCACTGATATCCACCCGCCACCATCCAATGCGAGGCCCGCCCGTGCCCTTCTCCATCGTTTCCGAAGCCTGCGACGAACAGCGCCGCACGGTCGAAATGCTCCGCGAAGCGCGAGTGCGCATCGATGCTGAGCTGTCCAAGGCCATCGTCGGCCAGAAGGAGGTCGTCGAGCAACTGCTGTTATCGCTGCTCGCCGGCGGGCACTGCCTCATTACCGGCGCCCCCGGGCTGGCCAAGACACTGCTGGTCAATTCCATCGCTCAGATCTTCAAGCTCAAGTTCGCCCGCATTCAATTCACACCCGATCTGATGCCCGCCGACATCACCGGCACCGAAATTCTCGAAGAAAACGGCTCCGGCCATCGCGAGATGGTGTTCGTGAAAGGGCCGATCTTCGCCAACGTCGTCTTGGCCGACGAAATCAACCGCACGCCCCCCAAAACGCAGGCGGCCCTTTTGGAAGCGATGCAGGAGCACCAGGTGACCGCGGCCGGCACGCGGTACAAGCTCGACGAACCGTTCTTCGTGCTGGCTACGCAAAACCCGATCGAAATGGAAGGCACGTACCCTTTGCCGGAAGCCCAGCTCGACCGCTTCATGTTCAACGTCGTCGTCGACTACCTGCCGGAAGACGACGAGGTGGCCGTCGTCTCCCGCACGACCGCCTGCCGGCCCGAGCCCATCGAAGCCTTATTCACAGGCCCCGACGTGCTCCGCTTCCAGGAGGTCGTCCGCGAGGTGCCCATCGCCGAAGACGTGGTGCGCTACGCGGTGCGGCTGGCCTCGGCGTCGCGACCCGGCCAGCCGGGGACGCCGGACTTCGTGGGCGAGTGGGTGAGCTGGGGCGCCGGACTGCGGGCCGCCCAGTACCTGGTGCTGGGGGCGAAGGCGCGGGCGATCCTCCACGGCCGCTCGCATGCGGCGTGCGAAGACATCCGCCTGCTCGCCCTGCCGGTCCTGCGGCACCGCATTCTGGTGAACTACAAGGCAGAAGCCGAGGGCGTGACGGTGGAACACGTGATCGGCCGGCTCGTCGAGGCTGTGGGTTGAGGATTGAGGATTGAGGATTGAGGGCTGAGGGTTCACCACGGTCGAGGTCTGAGAAGGCAGGGATGGAGGGGACGGAAAGGCATGATCCACAAATCGGTGATCATCACGGCCGCTGCAGTCATGCTCGCCGCCTCGGGATGCGCACTCGAGCGCGAGTGCCGTCTGCCGGATAGGGTTCGCGAAGACAAGGCGCGTCTGGAGCAGGGACTTCCGCTGAAACATTACCGCAGCAAACATCAATTGCGAGCAGCCGAGAGGGGATTTAAGGCCCACTGCCGCGAAGAGTATCAGCTCCGGATAAAAAAGTCGCCTTTCGGCGAAATCACAATCAAGTAATAGAACGACCGGCTGCGGAGAAGAACTGCGCATGACGCGTGTTGCGTTGCTTCGCTCCCTCGACGTGGCGTCCGAAAATTTACGATGACGTCCATAACCACACCGTCCCACTCCTACATCGATCCCCAGACGCTGCTGCGGATCCGCTCGCTGGAGTTGCGCGCGAAGCTCGTCGTGCAGGGCTTCTGGAGCGGACTCAACAAAAGCCCGTATCACGGCTTCTCGGTCGAGTTCACCGAGTACCGCCAGTATTCGCCCGGCGACGATCTGCGGTATCTCGACTGGAAGCTCTACGCCCGCAGCGACCGCTACTACATCAAGCGCTTCGAGGACGAGACCAACCTCCGCTGCCATCTGCTGCTCGATGCCAGCCGCTCGATGGGTTACGGCTCGCTGGAGTACACCAAGATCGATTACGCCCGCACGCTGGCCGCCACGCTGGCGTATTTTCTGTGCGCGCAGCGAGACGCCGTCGGGCTGACGACGTTCGATGAATCGCTCGACGCCTGGATTCCGGCTCGCTTCCGCAGCGGGCAACTGCGGCGGCTGATGACCGCCCTCGCCCGTCCCGTGAGCGGCCGCGGTACCGATGTCGCGTCGCCGCTGGAGCGGGCGGCCGAACGACTGCACAAGCGCGGCATGTTGATTCTCATTTCCGACCTGCTGGCCCCGTTGGAAAGGCTGGAAACCTGCCTCGGCCGACTGCGGGCCCGCGGCCACGAAGTGCTGGTGTTCCAGATCCTCGATCCGGCCGAAGTCCGCTTCGACTTCGACGCTCCCGTGCTGTTCGAGGATCTGG
>JAHWKJ010000402.1 GCA_019347905.1 Planctomycetota bacterium | reverse complement strand
CTCAGCGACGTGCTCGGCGAGAACGAAGCCGCCCGCTGGGTGCCTGCCGATCCGGCCACGTTCGTGCCGTCGCACTTCAACCCGGGCGACCTGGTGTCGTTCGTGGTGCCGACCGCGTCAGGCGTCACGCTGGCGGAAAACGGCACGGGCGAGCCGCTCCCCAGCGTGACGGAGACGCTGGGACCATTCGAGATCCTCGCATTGGGCGACCGCAAGGGGCGGCCGGAACTGCTCAAGGCCCGCGGTGTCTCGGCCGGCCAGGAGAACAAGATCGCCATCCGCGTGAAGGTCCAGGACGGCCGCCTCGCCGACCCGAAAGCCGAGCGGCTGTTCAACCTCCTGCACCTGAGCGGCACCAAGGGTGTCGAGGTGATGCTGTACTCGTCGCAGAAGCCGACGCCGGCGCCATAGGGCGTGATTCGAGTTTCCCTCTGGATGCACGATAGCATGCCTCGCCCTGCAGGAGTGGCAGCTATCGCGGAACGCCTTCTAAGACGGCCACGCCAGTCAGCGACTCAGCAAGAGCCGCTAAATGGCGAGCGAATCGTTCAATGAGAGCCGGTTCCGTTGGGAACTCGATCGAGAGCCGCCAAGGTACTTCCGGGCGTGAATGCGGATTACGCGCGCCTGTGGCAAGCTCGACATGGCAAACGACATGTCCGGCCATATCGATAGTACCGAAACGAAGCACAATCCAGCCGATCCCGGTATTTGCTCCTGCCTCGACGACAACCTCGCCTTGAGGATGTCGGCTCCAGGCCAGTAGCCGGTGTGCCTGGTCGCGGAGGAGGTCGGGCGATGTGTAGGCACTGGCGACCTCGCTCCAGTGTCCAACTCCGACCCGCGTCTCGATTTCGATCAGGTCAGGGTGGTCATCGTACACGACGTGGACCGACAGCGAAGGCCGGTGGAATTCATCTTCTGTCATGCCGCCTATCCCTGAACCGGATTCGACGCCGCAAGGCAGAGCCTTGGCGTTGATGTGCTCCTCGCATGGCGACGCACCCTACCGATCCTCGTCATTCGCCGGTCAATTCGATACGGCAGAAGCGCTTCTTGCCGACCCACAGCAGGAGGCCGTCTTCGACAGCGATCGGCTGATCGTGAGACTCGATCCGCCGTTTGTCTACGCCCATGTACGCCCCGCCTTGCGCGATGGCCCGGCGAGCGTCGCTTGTTGAAGCGCAGAGGCCGGTGAGATTGAGAAGTACCGCAGCAGGGACGGTTGGCTGGGGAATTTGTGTCCGTTCGATCTTCACCGCCGGTATGTCTTCCGGGAGCGCCTTTTCTCCAACCTCGCGCTGCCAACGCGCGGCCGCTTCTATGGCCGCCGTTGTGAAAACGGTCGGAGTTGGTACCGTCACTCTCATGACGACAGGCTCGGGAGTGACGACTTTGTGGTACTGCGAGATGACATCCTTCGCAAGAAGGAGTTTTGCGTCCTTCGGATGTCCAGCGAGTATCGCATCCATCCCGTTTTCGGGTACATCGGTCAGGAGTTCAAAGTATGACCGCATCACATCGTCGGGAAGCTGCATGAACTTCTTCATCATCGCAAACGGCTCCTCCGCGATGCCGATGTAGTTGCCCAGGCTCTTGCCCATTCGCCGCACGCCGTCGGTGCCGACGAGAATGGGGGACATCACGCCCACCTGCTGCGGCGTAGTGCCGTCTGCCAGACGGCGACTTCGGGCGGCGTCCGATTGAAAGCGGTCCGCGAGACGGCAGGCGGCAGCGTCCTTCTGCAGGTCGCGGGCCAGCATGAAGCTGTAAAGCTGCTCGGTCCCGCCCAGCTCAACGTCGGCCGCCACCACCACCGAATCGAAGGCCTGCATCACCGGGTACAGGCACTCGTGCAGAAAAATCGGCGTCTCAGCCTTGTAGCGCTTCGCAAAGTCTTCGCGCGTGAGAAGCTGCGCCACCGTCACGCGGCCGCACAACTCCAGGAGGTCGGCGAAGGACATCGCCGAGAACCAGTCGCCGTTACGCACGACCTCGGCGCGGCTCAGGTCGATGACGCGGCCCACCTGCCGCAGGTAATCGGCGGCGTTGGCCTCGACCTGCTGCGCCGTCAGGCGGGCGCGGGTTTCGTCGCGTCCGCTGGGATCGCCCACCAGCGCCGTGTAGTTGCCGATGATGATCACCGCCTGGTGGCCCAGTTCCTGAAACTGCCGCATCTTCCGCAAGGGCACCGTATGGCCCAGGTGCAGATCGATGCCGGTGGGGTCGATGCCGTACTTCACGCGCAAGGGCACGCTGCTCGACTGGCTGGCTTTTAGCTTGTCGACCAGTTCGGCCTCGGGGACGATCTTCTCGACGCCGCGGCGAAGGAGGGCGAGTTGATCCTGGGCGGGGGGGAAGGTCATTGGCCGCAATGGTAATGACGAAACCCGAATGACGAAAGAATGTCGAAGCCCGAATGACGAATACGAAGCAAGCGATGCCGCACGAGACGTTCATCTATCGCTCGCGGGTTCCCGCCCCTGCCGAGCGTGTTTACGAGTGGCACGCGCGGGCGGGGGCGATTCGGCGGTTGACGCCGGATTGGGCGAAGGTGCGCATCGTGCGTCCGGCGGCGCGGCTGGCGGACGGCGAGCGGGCGGAGCTTTCGGTCTCGGTGGGCCTCTTCAGGTGGCGGTGGCTTGCGGAGCATCGCGATGTGCGGCCGGCTCAGAGCTTTCGCGACGTGCAGGTCGCCGGTCCGTTTGCGCAGTGGGAGCACACGCATACAATGACGCCCGACGGCGAGGCGGCTACGCTGCTCGAAGACCGCGTCGAGTACGCCCTGCCGCTGGGACGGCTCGGGCGGCTGTTGGGCGGGCGGGCCGTGCGAATCATGCTCCAACGGCTGTTCGTGTGGCGGCACCGCCGGACGATCGACGACTTGCGCGCCCACGGGCGCTTTCGGGAGACTGCGAACATGCGCGTGCTCGTCACCGGCTCCAGCGGGTTGATCGGTTCCGACCTGGTTTCCTTTCTGACGACCGGCGGCCACGAGGTCGTGCGGCTCGTCCGCCGCCAAGCCCACGCCGCCGATGAGATCGCCTGGCAGCCTTCGGGGGGCGCGATTGACCGGCCGGCCCTCGAAGGCTTCGACGCCGTCGTGCACCTGGCCGGCGAGAACATCGCCGGCGGCCGCTGGACCGCGAAGCGCAAGGCGCGCATCCGTTCCAGCCGCGTCGAGGGCACGCGGCTGCTGGCCGAAGCGCTGGCCGGCTTGGAGCACAAGCCGCGCGTGCTCGTGTGCGCGTCCGCCATCGGCTACTACGGCGACCGTGGCAGCGAAGTCCTCGACGAATCGAGCTCGTCGGGCGACAACTTTCTGGCCGAGGTCTGCCGCGAGTGGGAGGCGGCCGCCGAACCGGCGCGGCAGGCCGGCATCCGCACGGTGCACACGCGCTTCGGCGTCGTGCTGAGCGCGGCCGGCGGGGCGCTAAAGCAGATGCTCACGCCATTCAAGCTCGGCGCGGGCGGGAAGATCGGCAGCGGCCGGCAGTATTGGAGTTGGGTGGCGATCGACGATGTCGTGGGCGCGATTCACCACGCCCTGATGATGGATTCGCTCGACGGTCCGATCAATGTGACGGCCCCGCAGCCTGTGACGAATCGCGAGTTCACCAAGACGCTCGGCCGGGTGCTCCATCGGCCGACGCTGCTGCCGCTGCCGGGCTTCGCCGCACGGCTGGCACTCGGCGAAATGGCCGACGAGTTGCTCCTGGCCAGCGCCCGCGTCGTCCCGCAGAAGCTCCAGGACAGCGGTTACGAGTTCCGCTACACGGATCTCGAAGCAGCCCTCCGCCACGCGCTGGGCAGAGATTGACACCCACAGAGCCGGCCATGGCGGCCGACGTTCGTTAGGAGCGCGGCGTCTACGAGCGGTCGAGGTGGAGCGCTCCTCTCCGAAGACTCCGAGTCGCGGCTAAACAGTTCATTTCACCCCGCTCGCAGTGTAATCCTTCGCGGGGCAAGGATTGGGCTTCAGGTTGGACCCCTTCGCAGCCGAAGAATGAAGGGGCGAAGGATCGCCCGCCCGTGCCGTTGCGCCAGGCTCTTCAGCCCTCGGGCTCCGCCGGCTACCCAGGCACGGGACCATCTCATCGACCAGGCAGATGCCCAGGGAAGGGGGACGCACGATGTCCGATATGCTTCGCCTCGCCGCATTCGACGCCGAGGCTTCGTTTCAGGAACCGCAGGCGAATTGTCCGCCGAATGACTCCGCAGGCACGGATCGTGGTGCCGCCGAAGCGGCCGCGGCTGCGGAACATGCCGATGGAACTGCTCAGGCGCCGGCCCTCAAAGACGCGGCCGAGATCGTCGAGCAGATCGTTCAGACGGCTCATCAGCTTCGCGCGCTGCTCAACTCCAGCCTCTCGGAGTTCGAGCTGAACGACGTGCGGTACACGGTGCTCTCGATCGTGGGCGGCCGGCAGGAGAGCGGGTGCACGCAGTCGGAACTGGCCGATGCCCTCGACCAGTCGGAATCTAGTATCAGCACGCTCGTCGACCGCATGCGGACCAGCGGACTGTTGTACCGCCTGCGTTCCAAGACCGACCGCCGCAAGCGCGTGCTGATGCTCACCGACCGCGGCCGCTCGCTGATGGCGCTGGCCGACGGGAGGCATCGCCGCGAAGTCTCGGAACTGCTGACGGCCTTCGAGCCGGAGGAACGGACGGCGCTGCTCGCGCTGCTCCGCCGGTTGCTGGCCGAAATCATCGAGCGCCGCAGCCGCGGTATCGGCCAGAGCGGCAGCGAGACGCGCCAGGCGGCGGCGTAAGCCCACGGCTTGCAAGCCGTGGGCTTCAGGCTCCGCGTGGGAAGGGGTCAGACCCCTTTGCGGTTCGTCATCTTCCGCTGTTCTGAATCGCTCGTTCGCAAAGGGGTCTGACCCCGTTGAGCTTGCCGCGTCAGCAGCGCGAGGCCGAATCTCGAAATGCGATCTTCGATCCTCCATCCTCGATCCTCGCTCCTCGTGCTGCTGGCGCTCGTGTGCGGCGCGGCCGGCTGCTCGCGCATGTTCTGGCGGAAACACGCCGATCGCGACTCGTACAATCTCATCCGCGAGAAACTGTTCGACCCGCGGTGGCAGGTGCCGCGGATCGGCCTGACGCCCGACCCTGCCAGCCGCCTGTACGACCCCTACTGTCCGGACTACGAGCCGCTGCCGCCGGACGACCCGGCGGCCCACCGCTACATGCACCATGTGGCGTGGTTCCGCTCGTGGCGCGGCTGGCACAAGTTCGGGCGGGCGCTGTCGATCGAGAATCCGCACTGGCTGGCCGCGTTTGGCTTGGCGCCGGTTGCGGAGGACGACGAGTCGGAAACGGACGGCGCGAGCGGGAGCGCCGCCGGCGAACAAGGGGCGATTCAGCAGGCCTCGCACGAGGAAGCGGCGGATTCCACTGCGGGAGCCGGTTCCAGCGTGGAGCCATCGCTTGAGGCCGCGCCGGCAGACCTCGCACCAGTTCCGCCGGCTCCCGACGGTGACGGCGGCGAAGCGGAGAATCATTCGGACAACGCCGCGGGCGACACACGCGACTCGACCAACGCAGGCCCGACGGCCGTCTGTCTTCCGGGCTCGGCGACGGCGCAATTCGGCATCCGCGAGCTGACGCTGACGCAGGCGCTAGAGCTGTCGTACATCCACAGCCGCGAGTACCAGGACCAGATCGAATCGGTGTATCTCACGGCGCTGGACCTGGCGTTCGAGCGGTTCCAGTTCAACGTGCGGTTCCTGGGCATCGGCGGCGGCGAGCCGACGACGTCGCTCACACAGCGCTCCGTGCCGGATGGCCCGAACGACCTGATCTCCAACACCAGCATCGGCGTCAGCAAGCTGTTTCCTTCGGGCGCGCAGCTCGCCGTCGAGTTGATGAACACCACCATCTGGATGTTCGCCGGCCCGGACCGGGTGGCGACGGCGAGCACGTTGTCGTATTCACTGGTGCAGCCGCTCTTGCGCAACGCCGGCCGCAAAATCGTGCTGGAGAACCTCACGCAGGCCGAGCGGAACCTGCTGTACGCGACGCGCGAGATCG
>JAHWKJ010000401.1 GCA_019347905.1 Planctomycetota bacterium | reverse complement strand
AGCTGAAGTCGCGGAGCGTGGCGGTACCGGCAGGGATCAGCGAGCGGGCGACCGAGAGGTCGGCCGGCAGTTCTTTCTCGCCATAGCCTTCCTCGTAGCCGCGGATGATCCGCTCGTTGAAGTCGCGGACGTCGAGGATGGGCAGCTTGACTTCGAGATAGCTCGAATCGACCAGTGTGCCGTAGCTGTTGTTGTTAAAGGGATCGCGAGGATGGGCCTCGTTCATCGAGCTGAGGGTTTCGGCGGTGGCCATGATGGCTCCATGAGGTTGAGCGACGGCATGCGCCGCCGCGTGATTATGATTGAATTGTTCGGCGTTCGGTCGCTGCCTCCAGTCTTACGACCGCGATTCTTCAAGGGCGGTTTCGGCCGCCAGCTTTCGCTCGGCGATCCGCTCGTGGGAGGCCACGCGGGACTGCAGAAAGGAACTGAAGCTGTCGGCGATCCGCATCTCTGATGGTTCGGCGTCGCTGAAGCGGTACACCGGCGGGTCCTCTCCCTCGCCGAGCTTGAAAAACAGGAACTGGTAACCGTGATGCACGAGGAACACGAATGCGTTCTCAGGAAGCCGGTACTGCGACGCGCTGCGGTCGATCACTCGTTGCGCGAGCGGCCGCAAACGCAGGCAATGCGGCTGAGCGAGCGAGTAATCCGACCCACGAAACAGCGGCCCGGCCGAATGACCCATGGACCGGAGGAACTGTCGATAAGTCTCCGGCAGGGGACGGCCGATCTCCACTTCGAGCGCGCCGATCTGGGCTTCGGTTGCCCCTTCGATCACGACACCGGGATCACCCACGGCAGCGAGTCGCGCTTCGATCGCGGAGATCCATTGAACTCCCATCTTCGTCACCTCTCGCCTTCCGAGACAACGAGTTGTACGTCCGGCGGCGGAAAATCGGCCCGAAACTGAGCGATCACGCCCTCGCACGAGTCGCAGAGCCGCCGTTCGCTGAAGAGCCGGAGGTCGTGCGACAGATGAATCCCCGGCGAGCGGCCCGTCACGGCTTTACGCCTTCCCGTTTCCCCCGTGGATCACCTCCTGCGGGATCTCCTGCATTTCGCTGTAGCCGCGCTTCACGCACGTCAGGTTGTCCTGCACGACCTGCTCGCCGCGCTTGCCGAAGTACTTGCGGAGGGCTTTCTCCACGCCGGCGTACACGCCGTCGGTGCCCATGCCCGTCTCGTCCGCGTAGGGGGTGAGCTTGAGGAATCCGCCCAGGAGCACGATGCCCTGCATGCGCATCTCCAGGTCGGCGACGCTGGCCACCTCGCGGGCAATTTTCACCATGTCCACAAAGTACACCCGCAGCCGCTTCTCGCGGATCGTCTTCTTGTGGTGCTCGGGGATGCGCTGCCAGACGTCCGCCGGCTCGGTGAAGTGGCTCTGCATGAAGATCGCGCCGCCTTCGACCATGCCGGTCAGCGGGTTGCCGCTGAATAGCGCGTTGGTGTCGTTCAAAACCACCAGGTCGACGTGCTCCAGTTCGCTGTGGGAGAAGATGTGGCTGTCGGCGATCGTCAGGTAATACGTCGTCGGCAGGCCCTTCTTCTCCGAACCGTACTTCGGGTATGCCTGCACGTCCTTGCCGAACACCTCGCCGCCGATGGTGGCGATGACCATGATGGTCGTTACCGAGCCGAAGCCGCCCACCGAGTGGCCGCGCATCGAGAATCCGCCGGGCGGGCGCAGGTCCGGGTCTTCCTTCATCTCCAGGGCCAGCGCGTGCTTGATGCCCACGCAGAAGTAGTCCTGGCCGTCGTGGAGCATGTTGTCTAAGATGGCGTTGATGTCACCGGGCCGCACGTCGCGGCTGCCCAGACCGGCGGCCCCGTGGTAGATGCGGGGCAGCGCATCGATCTTCTGCATCGCGTTCTGGCCGTTCATCGCATCGCAAAAGGCGGCCTTGATCTCGCGCGTGAGGTGGTTGCCCGTGGTCGAGAGCGGGTCGTCCATCCGCTCGATGACGGTGAAGGCGACGCAGTCCTTCAGCGCCTCGACGATCTGGCGGGCCGGGAAGGGACGGAAGCAGGTGATGTTGAGGCAGCCGGCCTTGATGCCCCTCTCGCGCAGGAAATCGATCGTGGGCAGCGCCGTCTCCATGTAGCAGCCCATGCCGACCAGAATGTACTCAGCGTCCTCGCAGCGGTAGGCGTCGACAAACGAGTACCGCCGGCCCGTCTTCTTGTAGAACATGTCGAAGACTTCTTCGAGGGCCGGCTCGCACTGGTCGTAATACCAGCGCTGCGAGATCTTCCCCTTCATGTACGAGTCCTGGTTCTGCACCACGCCCGACATCATCGGGTTGGCCGGGTCCATCAGGTTGAGCAGCTTCTCCTCCGGCTTGCCGACGAACTCCTTCATGAACTCCAACTCGGGCAGCCGCACGCTCTCGACAGTGTGCGTCGTCAGGAAGCCGTCCCGCACGTTCATGAACGGCGTGTACGAGGCCTCGGCGGCGCGGCGGGCGATGAGGCACAAGTCGCCCGCTTCCTGCGCGTTGCGGGCGAACAGGATGCCCCAGCCGCAGTCGGCCACGCTCATCACGTCGTCGTGCCCGGCGTGCACGTTGAGGCCCTGGCTGGTGAGCGCCCGGGCTCCGATGTTGAACACGACGGGCAGCCGCTTGCCCGCGATCGTGTACAGCACCTCTTTCATCAGCACCAGGCCCTGCCCGCTGGTGAAGTTGGTGACGCGGCCGCCGGCGGCGGCGAAGCCTTCGCAGAACGTGGCGGCCGAGTGTTCGCTTTCCGGCTCGACGAATACGAGCTGGTCGCCCCACAGGTTAGGAATGCCATTCATGACGGCCTGATTGAACCCGCCGCCCATCGTGGTCGAACTGGTGATGGGGAACGCGCCGGAGCCCTGGCTGATGCGGGTCTCGACCCACACGACAGCCTCGGCCCCGTCGCAGGTGACCGGCACGCCCGGGTACTGGAACTTCGGCTCGACGGGCTTCTCGACGGGAACATCGGTGATGCGGTCAATGGTTCCGGTGGCCATGCGCGTGAGTATTCCTGAAGAGGAAGCCGACCAGCGAATGTGATCGGCTGTATGTGGACGGGCCGAACCCGGGAAAACGCCGACGGGTGGCGTCAACCCGCGTGACGGAGCGGTACGCTTTGCGCAGACTGCCAGCGCCCGCCCCACCACATCGTACTAAATCGCCCGTGGAGTACAAATGGAAACTGTAATCCGTCGCCGCCGCGGGAGGCATCTGCTCTTGACCGGCGACGGGCGATTGAGAGAATCCTGCCCGCTCCGCAATCTGCCAGACCACGGAAGGTCGCGCCATGAAACGCCGGCTGGCCGTCTTGACCATCGTGTCGTATCTGACGGCCCTCTCGTGGGGCGTCGTCGGCCATGCCCTCAGCGTCGGAACGGCCTCCCATCCCGCCATGTACTTTGTGGTGTGGGACATGTTCTGCGGCTGGGCCGCGTGGTCGCAACGGATGCACATCGTCGGGGAAGGCGAAAGCGGCCGCTACTACGAGCTGGCGCCGGGTCCGTGGGGGCCGTTCCGCCCGTTCGGCAAACTCGACCGCCGCAACTACGATCCCAATGGCATTTACGCCGGACGACTGGCCCTCAACTGTCTGCGGCACACGCGACACGAGCCGATCGTGCGCATCTTCGTCGTCGAGGAGTCGTGGCCCAAGAAGTTCAATCTCCCCGAACACCTGTGGGCCATGCGTTACGAAGAGCCCAAGGACGTGCAGACGTACTACCGCGTGCGGCACGTGCTGACCGGTGAAGGTGCGCTCGTGGAGACGTACTCGCCGTGGCTGGAGTACCAGGCGGGATTGGCGCTGGCGGACAACCCGCGGCTGCGAGCCGACGCGCGGCGGTCGACCCCGTTTTATGCGATCAGCGTGGCGCGGCCGGTCGACCCGAACTCCGCGGGTCGCCGCTACAGCCCGGGAAGCGTCGATCTGCTGGGATCGCCCGCCGCACGGATCAGCGGCAACTGAGGCCAGCCTCGTAGAGCAAGCGTCCCGCTTGCTCAGACGGCGATGCGACTGCGATTTCTTCGATGGATTGGCGCACAAGCGAGACGCTTGTGCTACGGCAGACGTGCGACGGCAGAGGAAAGTGATGAGCGCAACAGCCAGTCAGGCCAAGCTGCGGCGGCGGATCGAACGGTTCTTCTTCGCGGAGGAAGTGCCCTTTGGTCCGGCCCTCGTGCGGATCGCGCTGCCGCTGGTGCTGCTCGGGGCGATGCTGCCGCGGGCGCTGCACGTGCGCGAATTGTATTCGACCGACGGGGCCTCGACGCCGCTGTGGATTCTCTACGGCTATGCGCGGCTCTTGCCGGTCCCGCCGGCGTGGCTGGCGGTGCCGCTGTCCGGGCTGCTCATTTTCTGTCTGATCGCGTCGTCGCTGGGCTGGTGCACACGGTTCTCGCTGGCGGCGGCGACGGCGCTGTACACGTGGTTCAACCTCGTGGACGCGATCAGCACGATGACCAAATACTCGGTCATCGCCTCGCATGTCCTGTTGCTGTTGACGCTGTCGCGGTGCGGCGACGTGTGGTCGCTGGATGCATGGCTTTCGCGGCGGCGCAGCCAAAGCCCACGGGCTGCGACCCGTGGGCTTCACGTTCGTTCGCCGGTCTGGCCGCGGCGGCTGTTGCAACTGCTGATCGGCTGCGTGTACTTCGGCGCGGCCGTCACGAAGATGCACACGCCGTCATACTTTACCGGCGACCAGCTTCGCTTCTGGATGATTTCGGACATCAACTTCGGGCATCCGGTGGGCGAATACCTGTCGGCGCATTCGGCCCTGATCGTCGCCGGCGCGTACATCACCATCGTCTGGGAACTGCTGTTTTTGTTCCTCGCCTGGCGCGGGATCGGTCGGTTCGTGATGCTGGGCCTGGGCGTGGCCTTTCATGTCATGACGAATCTGCTGCTGGGCCTGTACATCTTCCCACTCGTATCCCTGTCGATCTATTTTGCCTTCCTGAATGAAGCCGACGTGCGGGCGCTTCGCATTCGCTGGCGAAAGTTCCAGAAGCGCTACGTACGCCGCTCGCAGCGGCCCGCCGATGTCGCCGGGTCGCTCGGCGACCCGAGCCTTCCGGTCGCGGAGCGACCGGCCTATTCCCAGGCCGCACCTCCCAAGGCGCTCGTCCCGGCATGGCTCACGATGTCGTCGTCGGCCACGTTCGCCGTTGCGGCTACGTTCGTCGCCTGCGGTTTCACCCTGTTCGAGCACCGGCTGGATCCGTACGGCCTGCGCCGCGCGGAGGGGGCCCATCGGCTGCGCGAGCTGGATCCCCCGTTGGTTCAAGCGATGCTGGCACCGGCGAAACCCGTGCGGCTCGAAGACAAGGTCTTCAGCTTCGACGTGGGCACGCTGACGGTCGGCGGCTCCCTGGCCACGCGACGCAGGCAATTTAGGGCGGGCGAGGAGTTCATCGCCCAGGTGATGATGAACCCGCCGTTCGAAGACATGTGGCTGGAGTGCAACCTGCACGACGCCGAGGACCGCGTGCTCAACCGCATCGGACAGCCCGTGACGCGTGACATGATGCGGGCCACCTTCATATACACGCTGCCGCACTCGCTGGAGCCGGGTGAATACTCGCTCGTGGTCGCCACCCGCGGCCGCGAAATTACCCGCCGCACAATTACGGTGCGGCCGAGTCCCGCGTCCCGCGCCCCCCTGGCGAACTGACGCCAGGGGTCAATCGCACGAACGCACGAGGTCGTACTTCATCAGCCAGGCCAGCGTGGCGGCAGCCTTGCCGCGGGGGGTTTGACGCACCACAAGCCATTCGATCAGCTCGCCAGCCGTGCGGGCGTCTCGCGCGTGCTTCATCAACTCGTTCAGCACGGCCAGGTCCGTCACCCGGTAGCCGGCCTCGTGGTTCGTGAGCGGCAGGTGCGAGAGCGTTGCCAGCCGGGCGATCGCATCCGGACCCGCGACCAGACGTGTCTGGGTATCGAGCCAGCGGCTCGGGTAGCCGGCGAAGGTGTGCTCCACGTCGGGCTACGTCGCGGGAGCGGGGAAGGGTCGAGGATCGAGGGTCGGAGTCGAGGGT
>JAHWKJ010000400.1 GCA_019347905.1 Planctomycetota bacterium | reverse complement strand
CTCTTTCCGGGGGTAGGCTGGCGCCAACCCCCGGCTGTGTTGTGGAAGCCCCTTCGGGGCATTCAACAGTGACCTGTGATCTTCGTTAGCTCCGTTATCTCCTGTTCAATTCGAGGATCTGAGAACGCTCATTGTGCCGAGCGTCGAGCCTTCCGAACCTTTGCTGTGCTGGATGTCTCCATGTATCCATGCCTTCGTCCATGCCGTACAAGCCGCCATAAGGTCAGCGTGGGGACCGCCGATGTTTGAACACCTCGAACCCGCGCCGCCGGATGCGATCCTCGGTTTGACTGAGGCGTTTCGCGCCGATCCGAATCCGCGGAAGGTCAACCTCACCGTCGGCGTGTACCGCGACGAGCGCGGCGTCACGCCGGTGCTCGAGTGCGTCACAGAAGCCGAGCGGCGGCTGGCTGCGGCCGCGGGCGACAAGACGTACCTGCCCATCGACGGGCTGCCGGACTACGCGCGGCACGTGCGGGAGCTGTCGTTCGGCGCCGATCACGAGATCGTCGCATCCGGACGCTCGTCCGCGGTTCAGGCGCCCGGCGGCACCGGGGCGCTGCGGGTGGGGGCGGAGTTTCTGCGGCAGGCCTTTCCGAAGGCCCGCGTGTGGGTCAGCACGCCCACGTGGCCCAACCACCCGGGCGTGTTTCAGGCGGCGGGGCTGGCGGTCGAGTCGTACCCCTACTACGACGCGGCGACCGGCGGCGTCGATTTCGAGGCGCTGCTGGACGGCCTGCGGGCGATTCCGGCGGGCGACATCGTGTGCCTGCATCCCTGCTGCCACAATCCGACCGGGGCCGATCCGGCGCCGCAAGAGTGGCGGCAGATTGCCGATGCCGTCTACGAGCGAGGGCTGGTGCCGCTGCTGGACTTCGCCTACCAGGGCTTCGGCGACGGCGTGCGCGAGGACGCCCGCGGGCTCGAGGCGTTCTGCCGGCCGCAGGCGGAGTTCTTGGTGTGCAGCTCGTTCTCCAAGAACTTCGGCCTGTACCGCGAGCGGGTCGGCGCGCTCGTGGTCGTGACGAAGGACGCACCGACGGCCGCCGTGGTGAGCAGCCGCCTGAAGCGGGTCGTGCGCGTGAATTATTCCAATCCACCCTCGCACGGAGCGGCGGTCGTCAGCGAGATCCTCTCCGATGCCGGATTGCGCCGGGAGTGGGAGTTGGAGCTGGGAGGGATGCGGAACCGCATCAACGGCATGCGCACACTGTTCGCCCGCACGCTGACCGAGAAATCGGGCCGCGACTTTTCGTTCATCGAGCGCGGTCGCGGCATGTTCTCGCTGACGGGCCTCTCGCCCGAGCAGGTCGACCGCCTGCGGATCGAGCAGGCGATCTACATCGTCCGCGATAGCCGCGTCAACGTCGCCGGCATGACGTCCGACACGATGGACGATCTGTGCGAGAGAATCGCCTCGGTGCTGTAGGGGGCCGCGAAGAGGCAAGCCCCATCGCGGACCGGCGAAGCCCGCGGGCCCGAACCCGTGGGCCTGGTTGAGTCGCAACGGAGTTTGGCCGCTTGACTGAATATGAGAACTGAGACCGATCCGCTCTCCGTCGCCGAACTGACCCGCCAGCTCAAGGAGCTGGTCGAGGCGAACTTTTGGTCGGTGCGGGTGGTGGGCGAAATCTCGAACCTCACCCGTTCCCGCGCCGGGCACGTGTACCTCACGCTCAAGGACGACGCGGCCCAGCTCAAGGCGGTGGTCTGGCGGCTGACCGCCGGGCGCATCCGCTTCGACCTGCACGACGGGCTGGAGGTCGTCGCGGCCGGGCGGCTGGAGGTCTATCCCCCGCGGGGGCAGTACCAGCTTGTAGTCGACGAGTTGGTTCCGCAGGGGCTGGGGCCGCTCGAATTGGCGTTCCGGCAGCTTCAGGAGAAGCTGGCGGCCGAGGGGCTGTTCGCACCCGAGCGGAAGCGGCCGCTGCCCCGGTTTCCGCGGCGGATCGCCGTCGTCACCAGCCCGACGGGAGCGGCCGTGCGCGATCTTCTGCAGGTCATCACCCGGCGCTGGCGTGGCGCCGATATTGTGCTGTTGCCCGTGCCCGTGCAGGGCGAGACGGCCGCTCCGCTCATCGCGCGGGCGCTGGGGGCCCTGCACCGCATCCCGCGGGTCGATGTGGCCGTGCTGACCCGCGGCGGCGGCAGCCTCGAAGACCTGTGGGCCTTCAACGAAGAGCTTGTGGCGCGGGCCGTCTTCGGCTGCAAAGTGCCGGTGGTGTGCGGCGTGGGCCACGAGATCGACGTCACCATCGCCGACCTCGTCGCCGACCGGCGGGCGCTCACGCCCAGCGAAGCCGGCGAGCTGGTGGTGCCGGCGGCCGCCGACGTCGAGCGGCACGTCGAGCGGCTGCGGGACCGGCTGCAGACGGCACTGGCGGAGCGCAGCGCGCGGAGCCGGATGCGACTGGAGGCGCTCGCCGCCCGCACGTGCTTCACCCGGCCCTACGCCCTCTCCCAGCGAATTGCCGAGAAACTGGACGCGCTGGAGCACCGGCTGGTAAGGTCGGTGCAGCACGCGGCGCAGGCGGCGCGGCGGCAGGCGGATGCGCTTTCCGCCGCGATCGACGCGCTCAGTCCGCTGAAGGTCCTGGGCCGCGGCTATTCGCTGACGCGGCGCCTGGACGAGCGGCGGACGGTCGTCCGCAGCGCGACGGACGTCGCATCGGGCGAGGCGATCGAAACCCTGCTGGCCAGGGGCCGGCTGATCAGCCGCGTCGAAGCGGCCGAGGAGCGTTCTTGACCATGCCACAGACTAACGGGCAGTCCAACGGCGATCCCGCGGCCGAGCAGTCGTTCGAGCAGCGAATGGTGGAGCTGGAGCAGATCGTCCGCCAGCTCGAAGATGGTTCGCTCGGCCTCGAAGAGTCGCTGTCCCGCTTCGAGCAGGCGATCGGCCTCGTGCGCGGCTGCTACCGGACTCTGGAGAACGTCGAGCAGCGCATCGAGCAGTTGTGCGGCTTCGACGCCGACGG
This sequence comes from Planctomycetota bacterium, assembly GCA_019347905.1. Lineage (GTDB taxonomy): Bacteria > Planctomycetota > Planctomycetia > Planctomycetales > Planctomycetaceae > JAHWKJ01. The sequence continues at coordinate 3,078 of JAHWKJ010000400.1, read as the reverse complement.
CAACGCCGTCACCAAAGCCTTCGACGGCAGCGCCACGTTCGACGGCGAAGACCCCGCCGCCGGCCGTCGAAAAACAACCCGCACCCGCAAGCCCCGCCCCCAGCCCGACCCGCCCGAGAAGGACGAAGCCGAAGAAGAACAACCAGGCCGCAAACTATTTTGAGTTCACCGGCGACTCTTTGGACTTTCGTCATTCGGGCTTCGTCATTCTTTCGTCCTTCGGATTTCGGCATTCGTCATTCCATGACCGCCTCCTTCATCCGGCCCGACGTGCGGCGAATCGCCGGCTACACCCCCGGCGAACAGCCGCAGGAATCCGGCTGGATCAAGCTCAACACCAACGAGAACCCGTACCCGCCCTCGCCGCGGGTCGTCGCGGCGCTGCGCGAAGCCGTCGAGGGTCGCCTCAACATCTATCCCGATCCGCTCGCGCGGAGGTTCGCGGCGAAGGCCGGGGAATTGTTCGGACTCGATCCCGACTGGGTCCTGCCCGCCAACGGCAGCGACGAGAACCTGACGATCCTCATGCGGACGTTCGTCGACCCCGGCGAGCTGATCGCATACCCGTACCCCAGTTACATCCTCTACGAGACGCTGGCGGACCTGCAGGGGGCGGCCCACGAGCGGCTGCCGCTGCGCGAGGACTGGTCGTGGGACCACGCGGCGGTGCGAAATGTGATTGAACGCGCGAAGCTCGTGTTCGTCCCCAATCCCAATTCGCCCTCGGGCAACCGCTGGAGCGACGACGACCTGCTCAAGCTGGTGCCGCCGCGGGGCGTGTTGGTGGTCGATGAAGCCTACGGCGATTTCTGCGATTCGCCGCACCGGGGCGAATTGCTGCGGGCGGCAGGCGGCGAGCGGATCGTGCTCACCCGCACGCTCAGCAAGTCGTACAGCCTGGCCGGCGTGCGGATGGGCTTCGCCGTCGCGAGGCCGGAGCTCATCGCCGAGATGCGCAAAGTGAAGGACAGCTACAACTGCGACTCGCTGTCGCTCGCGGCGGGACTGGCGGCGCTCGACGACCAGGGTTGGATGCAGGAGCACGCCGGCCGCATCCGCCGCACGCGGGCGCGGCTGACGGCGCGGCTCCGCGAGCTGGGCTTTGCCGTCGTGGACAGCCAGGCGAACTTCGTGTGGGCCACGCGGGCCGACGGACGGCACCGCGAAATCTACGAGGACCTCAAGGCTCGCCGCGTGCTCGTGCGCTACATGCACTTCCCCGACGCCCGCGCGGGCGGCGGCAGCGTGGACGGCTTGCGGATCACCGTGGGCACCGATGCGGAGATCGACCGCTTGCTCGAGGCACTCTCGGAGATCCTTGCGTCGGCCACTGACTCGTAGAGCAAGCGTCTCGCTTGCTCGAATCGCGGACACCGACTGTGTGCGTCTCGAAAGTCGGTCGTGTGGATTTCAATCCACACGACTTCGCACAAGCGAGACACTTGTGCTACGGCCCCGCGCCGTCCAACTCCTCGAAGACGGCCTTCATGAGCAGCGGCCAGACCAGCGTGGCGTCGGAGGCGACCTCGGCGTAGCGGCCGCCTTCGTCCGGCGGGACGAACTTGCCCCAGCTCACGCCCTCAGAATACGTGCAGCCCGAAAGGCCGCCCCAGTGCACCGGCTCGGGGCAGATCCGCACGCCGTAGCGGAAGCGCGGTACCGGCAGTTTGGTGCCCAGCCGGCCGTTGGTGATATCGACGTACGGCCCCACCTGCTGTGCCCAGTTGCGGGGGACGCCGCCACCGATCGTAAGAATGCCCCACGTGCCGCCGGAGAGAATCAGCCGCGCGTACTCCTGCAGGTCGAGAAACGGGTTGAACGGCGGCACGGACTGGTAGATGGCCTCGTAATCGTCACGCCCCTCCGCACTGGTGGGCGAGCCACCAGTGCCACCCGTCCGTTGAGCAGCGCCGGACAGGGCTTTGCGCACGGCCGTCAGCACGAAGTCCAGGCCCATCTCGCTGTCGGTGAAGGCGGGGATAAAGACCGGCACGTCCTGCTCGAAAGCGCTGCGGAGCACTCCGGGGCCGTGGCTGGCTTTCTGAAGCGCGCGGCCGACGGCCCGGCAGACGCGGGCGCTCGACCAGACGCCGTCGGCCGGCGGATCCTTCTCGATGACCTCCGAGACGAACTCGGCCAGATCGTTGAGATTGGCCTCCATTTCGAGTGTGTCGTAGATGCGGTTGTAGCCGCGCTCGAACAGCGCCTCGTCGGAATGCGAGGGGTCGTAGCGGTAATGCAACAGGCCGATCGATTCCGTCAACCCGTGAGCGATCAGCGCCCCGGTGGCGACGACCGCGTGCACCAGCCCGCGGTCGATCATGTCGCAGATCAGCCGCCCCTGCTTGGCCACCGTCATCGCCCCCGAGACCGTCAGCACGACGCGCACGTCGGGCCGCCGCGCCGTCTCCAGCAGAATGTCGAACGCCTCGCCCAGTTGGCGGCCGCCGAATGCCGTCCGCCGCATGCCGCGCAACAGGTCCGCAAACGAGTGGACGTCGGCGAGGTTCAGGCTCTCGAGGGGAACCAGCCCGTCAACGCGGCCGTCGTGCAGGGTGCGATGTGTCATGCGCGCGCGAGGGGTCAAAGGTCGAAAGGGTCGAAAAGTCGAAAAGGCCGGAGGGACGAACGCCGCCGGAGTGCAGGGACAAACGCCGTGTGGGACGCGCCGAAGCAGGGGTCTCCGGCCCTTTTGACCTTGGACCCTTTCGACATGCGACCCGAAAATGATCGCCGGGCGCCGCGCGCAGTTACAGCCACGGCAGAGCCGATGGAAAAACGGCCCGCGGACCCGGCGCTTCAGGCTGAAAGACTCTCGGCTCCGTCAGCAGGCGGCCAACTCGGGCACCGTCTGCGCGCGGAATGGTTCTTCGGTGAACCGGGGAACTTCGCGAATCGACACGTCGCCCAGGTCGATGATGTCGCGAAGGTAGGAGAGAACGTCGGCCGGGTCGGTGCTGCCGCAGGTGAACACGTCCAGTGCGATCAACCCGCGATCGGCGTAGGTGTGAGCCGAAACGTGGCTCTCGTCCAGCACCACCACCGAGTAGTGGTGCTTGGGGACCGCGTCTGTGAGCT
>JAHWKJ010000399.1 GCA_019347905.1 Planctomycetota bacterium | reverse complement strand
CATCCGTCACGTTTATGCCGATGTTGTAGTCGTCCGCGGGCGTGCCGCTCGGGCTGTCGTCCAGGTACTGGTGAATCGTGCCAAAGCTGAAGCTGCCTGTGCCCAGGCTCGATGGGCCGAAATTGCTGCTCGTGCCATCTCCCCAGTCGATGACCAGCGTAAATGTGTCGAGCGTCCCCGGATCGGTCACGTTGAAACTCAGGTTGACCGTTCCATTTTCGTCGATCACCGGGGTCACAGCCACGGCGCTCACGGTCGGAGCGACGTTGACAATGGTGATTTGTGAGCTGGCCGTATCTGTCTCGCCGAAGGCGTCCTGTACCGAGAGCGCAATGGCGTAGGTGCCGTCGTCGTCGATGCCGAGCGCGATCAGGTCGCTCCAGGTCAGAATTGGCGCGACGCCGGAGGCGTCGTCGAACTGGCCGTCGTTGTCGAGGTCCCAGGAATAAGCGGAGATGTTGTTCTCCGCATCGGTCGATGCCGAAGCGTCGAGCGTCAGCCCCGAGCCTTCGTCGATCCTATATGGTCCGCCCGCATGGGCCACGGGCGGCGTGTTGAGGATGACGGTGACCTCGAACGTGTCCGTAAAGCTTCCCAGATCGTCGTCTTCGACGGTCACTTCGACGGTGAACGTGCCGCTTGTCGTGTAAACGTGGTCAACGTCGAACGTCCGGCTGACCTGGTCGATCACCAGCGGCTGTTCGCCCGTGTCGTCGCCGAAGTTGACGGTGCCGGTGAACGTGTCCAGGCTGCCGGGATCGGTGATGGCGATTCCCGAACGGCTGAAGGCGCCGGCCTGTGGCGGCAGCAGCGTCTCGTCCTGACCGGCGTCGAAGCTGGGGGCGACGTTGTTCACAGTGACTTCAAGTGAGGCGTTTGAAGCCGTGACAATGGGCGCGACGAAAATGTCGGGAGCGCTGTTGGTGTCCCCGGCCACGAGGTTGTTGGCGTGCGAGAGGAAGGCCACATAGCGGCCGTCTGCCGAGATCGACGGACTGAATGATTGAGAGTTGCCCTGAGTGCCGTCGGAGTCCTGCGAGAGGCGGCTGGTCTGGCCGGTCTGCCGGTCATGCACGAAGACATCAAATCGACTGCTGGTGTCCCCGGCGACCAGGTTGTTGGCGGACGAATCGAAGGCCACGTAGCGGCCGTCTGCCGAGATTGACGCGTTGAATGAGTGAGAGTTGCCCTGGGTGCCGCCGGAGTGCACCGAGACGCGGCTGGTCTGGCCGGTCTGCCGGTCATGCACGAATATGTCGTGGGTGCCGTTGGTGTCCCCGGCCACCAGGTTGTTGGCGAAGGAGATGAAGGCCACATAGCGGCCATCTGCCGAGATCGACTGAGCGCCTGAGCTTGAATTGCCCTGGGTGCCGCCGGAGTCGACCGAGATGCGGCTGGTCTGGCCGGTCTGCCGGTCATGCACGAAGGCGTCGGCGGCGCCGTTGGTGTCCCCGGCCACCAGGTTGTCGGCGGAGGAGGTGAAGGCCACGTAGCGGCCGTCTGCCGAGATTGACGGGAAGACTGATTGAGAGTTTCCCTGGGTGCCGCCGGAGTCCACCGAGACGCGGCTGGTCTGGCCCGTCTGCCGGTCATGCACGAAGACGTCATGGGTGCCGTTGATGTCCCCGGCCACCAGATCGCTGGCGAACGAGTAGAAGGCCACATAGCGGCCGTCCGCCGAGATTGACGGAGTGACTGAGCCTGAGTTGCCCTGGGTGCCGCCGGAGTCCTGCGAAACGCGGCTGGTCTGGCCGGTCTGCCGGTCATGCACGAAGACGTCGGCGGTGCCGTTGGTGTCCCCGGCCACCAGGTTGTTGGCGTGCGAGTAGAAGGCCACATAGCGGCCGTCTGCCGAGATCGACGGACGGACTGAGTCTGAGTTGCCCTGGGTGCCGCCGGAGTGCACCGAGACGCGGCTGGTCTGGCCGGTCTGCCGGTCATGTACGAAGACGTCATCTCGGCTGTTGGTATCCCCGGCCACCAGATTGCTGGCAATGGATTCGAAGGCCACGTAGCGGCCGTCTGCCGAGATCGACGGTTCGAATGAGCTTGAGTTGCCCTGGGTGCCGCCGGAGTCCACCGAGACGCGGCCGATTTCGTCAGCAACCGCGACCGATTGTCCGCCGTCGTCATCAGTCACAGTCAGGCTGACCGTGTACGTATCGCTCGCGTTGTCGTCCAGATACTGGTGAGCGACGCTGAACCGGCGCGTGATCGGGTCCCAGGTCACGTGCGCCGGCGGGCTGCTCAGGTCAATGGTCTCAGTGTTGCTCGGCGAGAGCGGATCGCCCCAGTCGATGTCCAGCGTGAACGTGTCGAGCGTGCCGGGGTCGACAATCGTCCCCGTCAGCGTGGCGAAGTCATTCTCATCGATGGGCGAAGTGACGGCCAGGTTCTCCAGCGTCGGTGCCAGGTTGTTGACGGTGACGGTTGTGGAGGCCGTCGCTTCCCCGTCATCGTCAGAGACGCGGACGTTGACCAGATAGACGCCGTCATCGGCAAAGATGTGCGAAGCCGCGTGGCTGGATTGCGGGCCGACTTCGAAGATCCCGTCGTTGTCGAAGTCGAACTCGTAGCGCAGCACCCCACTGTTTCCGGGAGCATTGGTGGCCGAAACCGTCACGGTCACGGCCGAACCTTCATCGACCGGGCCGCTGTTGCTCACGTTGGTGATGACCGGGTCGAGGTTGGCGGTCAGCGTCACGGCCGTCGGGCCGTAATTGATCGTGAGCGGCTTGCCGTTGAACAGCACAAAGTCGCCGTCGTTCAGACCGTTGAACGTGCCATGCACGCTCGTGGCTGAAACAATCGTGAACACGTCGCGGTTGACCGGCACGCGCGCCCCGCGGAGGGCCAGATCGACGCCATCCAGGTCCACCGTCCCGCTGACGTTGAGTTGCGAGTAGTGGGTATCGACCGTCGTTCCATCGATGCCAATCCTCAAGTCCGCGCTGGTCGGGAAGGCAACGCTGCCGACAGTAGCGTCAACGCCGCTCGTGATCGGCTGTACGCCGCCGGCGCCGGGTGACAGAAGCAGCTCGCCGCCAGCCGTATCGAGCGAGCCGGGATCGAAGATGATCGCGCCGGCCGTGATCAAGTGCAGCGTGTCGCTGCCGGCCGGGCTGATCGCGGCGGTGATGGTGATGGGGCTGGTGGAGTGTCCCATGCCGATCTGCAGCACGTCGGCGGTGATGCGATCGAGTTCCTCATCCGACAGTTCCAAGGTGTTGAATGCCGCATCGGTCGTCGAGCCGAGGTCGATCGCCTGCAAGTTCTGCAGGGGCCTCAAGGTGACTCTCCGGCCGTCCGCGACAATCGTGCCGGCCAGGTGCATGCGATTGGCCAGGTAGAGGTGGTCTCCGCCGGTCGAGTGCGAGACCGTGCCCTCGGCAAGCGTCAGCCGCGCGATGGCATCGACGACCAGGCTGATTGTGCCGGCAGCCGTGAGGTCGTGGGCGGCGGGCGTGTCCTCCACGAGAATGTCGCCGCCGTGAGACGTGAGCCTGAGACTGCCGCCGCCGGCGCTCAGGCCGAAGACGCCATCCACGGTGCCGACCGTCACCGGCACGCTGCTGTCCAGAGCGACCAGACCGGCCGCGCTGGCGGCGGCCACCCGTAAGAAGCTGTTGCCGGCAACGTTCAGCAGCACGTTGCCGTCCGCCTCGACAGCCAGATTGGGGACGGCCAGGTTTCCGGACGATTGCGAGACACTGCCGCCGGAAATCAGGCGCAGCGTATCCGCGCCCGCGGGATCGACGGCGGCAGTGATTGTAATCGCGTCCGTCAGGGCAAGGCCATCGTTGCGGCCAATGGAAACTGTGCCCGCGGCGATGCGATCAAGCTCCGCATCAGACAACTCGAGCATGCCCGCAGCCGCGTCCGTGGCCGAACCAAGATCGATCGCCTTGCCGCTCGTGAAGTTCCGCAAGGTCACCGTCTGGCCAGGCGCGACGAGCGCGCCCGCGAGCTCCATCCTGTCGGCGGTCACGATTTGGAAGCCCGTCGTGCTGACTGTCGCGCCGCTTGCCACGGTCAGTAGACCGCCGTCCTGCCGCAGCTCGACGATCAGGCTCTCCGCTTCGATGTCCTTGGCGGCGGCTGTATCGTCCAGCGTGACGCTCCCGCTGAACGCGAGCAGTTGGATCTGCCCAGAGAGGGTCCGGATTCCGTCCACGCCGTCCACGCGGGTTACGGTGAACCCATCGCTATCCTGGAAGAAGACGTTGCCGCTCGAGGCGTGGATCGCGATGGCATCCACGTCGTTTCCATTCTTGAGCGTGACCGTTTCCCCTGCCTCAACGGCAAGGTTCGTGACATTCATCGAACCCATCTGCGACACGCCCGCAGCGGAGATCAGGTGCAACGTGTCGGCGCCGGCCGGGCTGATCGCCTGGGAGACGGTGATGTCTCCCGCGCCGCGTGAGCCGATGCGGAGGATGCCGGCGGTGATCGCGTCCAGCTCGCTGTCGCTCAGCCCGAGCGTGCCGGCGGCGTCCCCCCCGCCGAGATTGATCTCCGTGCCGACGGTCTGCGGCGCCAAAGTGACAGTGTTGCCGCCGGCATCGATGCTCCCGGAATTCAGGCTGATGCTGTCAGCGATGATCTGGATATTGCCCGTGCTGGTGCTGGTCACCGCGCTGTTGTTGACCGCAGCCAGGCCGAAACTGCTGCTGCCGCCGCCGCCGGAAGTCCCGATGATGTCGACTCCGCCGCCGGCGGTGATCTTGGAGCCGGAACCGCTGAGGAACACGCCGAAGTTGGATGCACCGCTCCCCGTAGTGTTGCCGCCGAATCCGTGGACGGTGACGGCGCCGCTGCCGCCAGCGGTGATCTCTCCGACGTTTTGCACGGCAACGCCGTAGTTGCCGCCGCTGCCGTCCGTTCCGCCGCCAGTGCCGATCACTTTGACGGCACCGCCGTCGGAAGTGATTCGCGATCCGGCGCCAAAGACAAAAACGCCGTAGTTGCTCCCGCCCGTAGCATCGCCGCCTATGCCCTCGACAGAGATGGTGCCGCCGGCTCCGGCCGTCATCTCCCCGCCGAATTGGAGAAAGACGCCGAAGTTGAGGCCGGCGCCGCCCGCGCCGCCGGTGCCCGTCACCTGGACATGGCCACCGCCGGAGGTGATTCGAGACCCGGTACCAATGGCGAACACACCGCGGTGTCCCGTGGTCCCCGTGCTGTTGCCGCCCTGACCGACGATCGTGACGGCACCGCTGCCGCCGATAACCTGGCCGCCGCTGAGCAGGACGATTCCATCCTGGTTGTCCCCCGTGTCGCCGCCGCGTCCGTGCAGCGTGATACGGCCCGAAGCGGTCGACTGGACGGCGCCCCCGTCAATGCGGATGCCGTCAAAGTCGCCGCTGGCTGGCGTCGTCTGCTGGTTGGCCGCCAGCGTGATATCGCCGTCGGCGGTCGTGATGCTCGATCCGGGGGCCAACTCGATGCTGCGGCTGGCCTCGAGCGTTGCGCTGCCGGTGCCGGACAGCAACAGATTTGCCCCCGGCCCTAGGTGGATCCTGTCGCCGGCGGACTGCGGATCCTGGTGGCCGAGATCGACGTTCAGATCGTTTCCGGCGGCGAATGTGATGTCTGCATCGAGGAAGGCGGTGTCATCGCCGCTGCCGCCGTCGATCGTCAACGTGGCGCCAAAAGCCGCATCCACGGAGCCGATCTTCACCAGGTCATCCCCCGTCCCCGCAAAGATGTTGAGGCTTCTGGTGGGATTGGTAAACGTGACGCTCTCGCTGAGCTTCGAATCGATCGTCATCAAGCCGTCGGCAGAGCCGTTGTCCGACAGCGTGATCGACTCGGAGCCGCCGTCGAACGTGAAGACGCGGTCCGCGGCATCGAGGTGGTCTGCGATCGGCTCCAGACCCGTGAAGACCAGTCGCACGGCGTCCGCGTGAATCTTGCCATCGGCGGCATTTGCGAAGTCGTAGGCGACGCTTTTGACGGCTCCACCTTTGAGGTCCATGCTGTCGAAGCCGCCTGGGCCTCCGTGGAAGTTGACTCCACCCGAGGGAGCGGGATCGCCGCCGGAGAAGTCCACGCTCAGGTGCT
>JAHWKJ010000398.1 GCA_019347905.1 Planctomycetota bacterium | reverse complement strand
CAGATGCGGCGCGATTTCACCTACGTCGACGACATCGTGGAAGGCGTCGTCCGCGTCGCCGACCGCATCCCGCAGCCCGACGACAACTGGAGCGGCCGCGAACCCGATCCGTCGACCAGCCGCGCGCCCTACCGGCTGTACAACATCGGCAACAACCGTCCGGAAGAGCTGCTGGACGTGATTGCCGTCCTGGAAGAGTGCCTCGGCCGCCGCGCGGAGAAGAACCTGCTGCCCATGCAGCCGGGCGACGTGCCGGCGACCTATGCCGACATCGACGACCTCTCCCGCGACGTGGGCTTCGCCCCGGCGACGCCCATCGAGGAAGGCGTGCGGCGGTTCGTCGAGTGGTACCGGGAGTATTACGCGGTGTGAAGGTTCGCAGTCGTCGCTCGCGCGCACACGCGTAGATCAAACGTCCCCGCGGTTCAGGTATGGAGCGGCCGAGTTCTCGGGCTGTTTCGATCCATTCCTGGATCACCACTTCCACGTTCGAAAGAGCCTCGTGGTAAGTCCGTCCATCCGCTGCACAGCCGGGAAGCTCAGGGACTTCGGCAAGGAAGGCGTCGTCCTCGGCGCTCCAGTAGAGAATGATTTCGTAGCGAATGCTATTCTTCATCGTCGCTGTCGTCATCGACGTTCCAGCTCACGCCCATCTCTTCTTGCAACTCTTCCAGTTCGCGAGCGGCATAGTAATCGATAGGCAGATACATCTGGTGGGCGGCCCGGTACAGGAATTCTTCCAAACTGCTGGCGAAGGCGGCGAACGAGTCAAAGGGAAGGCTCGATTCCTCGTAATAGGAATCGTGACTGACCAGCCCCACCGTACATCGTACTTCGTCAAATCTCAGGACCAGCAGATCTCCGTTTGCCGCCGAACCAACGGCCACCATGTTGTAGGGCAGCAAGCGCTCGAGGTCGTCGGGCGCAAGGATCTGCCCGGTGCAGCGCATCGAGTATGGTCCGATCATGGCGTCCGGTGTTTGCGGCCAACTGGATTGAAAGAGCCGCTTCAGTGAAAGCGGTAACGGGAGCCCCTCGATCTTTTCGGCGAGAGTGTCGGAGCATGGCTCGACGCGAAGATAATCGTTGTCCAGGAACGACAGTAAATCTCGAAGAAGATTGTTGCGCACGCCTGTGAAACCTCCCCGAAAGACACCGGCGGATGATCGAAGCACGTAGAAAGGAGAGGGGTCTGGTATGGTCGCCGACAGCATTGCAAGTCTACCAAAAGGGACCTCGCGCAAGGGCATCATCCTCGCCGGCGGGGCCGGGACGCGGCTGTATCCGGCGACGCGCGTCGTCAGCAAGCAGCTTCTGCCCGTCTACGACAAGCCCATGATCTACTACCCGCTGAGCACCATCATGCTCGCGGGCCTCAAGCGGATCCTCATCATCAGCACGCCCGACGACCTGCCGCTCTACCAGCGGCTGCTGGGCGACGGATCGCAGTGGGGCCTGGAACTCCAGTACGCCGCGCAGCCCCACCCCGGCGGCCTCGCGCAAGCGTTCCTCATCGGCGAAGACTTCCTCGATGGCGATCCGTCGTGCCTCGTGCTGGGGGACAACATCTTCTACGGGCACAGCCTCAGCCGCTCGTTGCAGAAAGTCGCCGCCGCCGAGGACGGGGCGACCGTCTTCGCCTACCACGTGCGGGATCCCGAGCGCTACGGCGTGGTCGTGCTGGATGAGGATGGCCGGCCCCTCGACATCGAGGAGAAGCCCCGGCAGCCCCGGTCGAACCTCGCGGTTGTCGGACTGTACTTCTATGATCGCGACGTCGTTGAGATTGCCAAAGCCTTGAAGCCGTCGCCGCGGGGGGAACTGGAAATCACCGACGTCAACCGCACCTACCTCCAGCGCGGGCGGCTCCACGTCGAGATTCTCGGCCGCGGAACCGCCTGGCTCGACACCGGTACGCACGAGTCGCTGCTGGAAGCGGGCGCCTTTGTCCACACGCTGGAGGCGCGGCAGGGCCTCAAGTTCGCCTGCCCCGAAGAAATCGCCTGGCGGATGCACTACATCGACGACGACCAGCTCCGGCGGCTCGCCGAACCGATGCATTCCAGCGGTTACGGGCACTATCTGTTGGAGCTCCTCGCGCACCCTTCGCGCGGAGCCTCGTCCGAATGAACTCAGCCTCGCCACATCCGCCGGCGGACAACGTCCACCGGCGGATGCGGGATTGATTCCCCGCGACGACTTACTTTGCGGCGGCTTCCGCGGGGGCCGCCTTGGCCGTCGCCTTGGGCGCAGCGGGTTTCTTTTTCGATTCGATGATTTCGGCGAGCTTTGCCTTCTGCTCCGCCGTCAACACCGCCTCGACCTCGGCGTCCCGCTTCTCCTTGAGCTCGGCGAGCTGCTTCTCGAGCGCGTCGATCTCTTCGCTGTACAGCGCTTGAACGGCGTAGATCTCCGTCCGCTGCTGCTGGCTGATGCCGAGTTGACCGTAATAGTTCGGCAGGCGGCCACGGGGCTTCTTGCGTGCCGTCGCCTTGGGAGCGTCGGCCTTTTCCTCGGCCTGAGCGAGGAGCGTGCCGCGAACCGCGTCGCCGCTCTTGACCTCGTCCGACCGGCTGTCGGCGACGGCGACGAGAATCAGAGCCGACGACAGCACGAGCACCACCGGAAACAGCTTCTTCATCGCAGGATCCTCCAACACAGAGAGGGGCAGGGAATTCGCGCCATCCTGCGCAGGGACCTCAGGGCCTCCATGCAATCCGCCGCCATGTTGAGCACAGCCGACGCGGGTTTCAAGCAAAAAATCTGAGAATCCTGGGATTCCGTTCCGGCGTTCGGCGGCTTGACATCGCACGCTGGAACCGCATGCTGAGGGTCGATGGGCCGGCATCCGTTTGCGCCCGCGACTTCCACAGGGACCTTCGGGAGAGCTGCCATGACTTCGTCACGACCTGCTCGGCGCGGTTTTACACTGATCGAAGCCCTGGTCGTCGGCGGACTGGCGGCGGTGCTCCTCGCCGTTCTGCTGCCGGCGGTCGCGCAATCGCGGCTGGCGTCGCAGCGGGCGAGTTGCCAGAACAATCTCAAAATGATCGGTCTGGCGCTGCACAATTACCACGAAGTTTATGGAACGTTTGCGCCCGGCTGGGTGGCCGCCGATGCGAAAGCGGCTACGCATGGCTTCTACGGATGGCAGGTGGGCCTGTTGCCGTTCGTCGAGCAGGCCCGGCTATACGGGCAGATTGATTTCAACCGGCGGTTCGACAAGCCGAACGTTTTCACAAAGACCACGCTGGCCATCTATCGCTGTCCCGACGATACGAGCGGCGATCTCAACGCTGTCCGTGGCGGGTACGCCACGTCCAACTACTCAGGGAACTACGGGAGCGTAGCCATTCGCGGCAGCGTCGATACCGAGAAGCAATCGAACGGCGTCTTCTGGTGGAACAGCAGCGCCCGCACCCGCGACATCACCGACGGACTGAGCAACACCTTTTTCGTGGGGGAGCGGTCGGTGCGCTCCGCGGCGGGCATCTGGGCGGGAGCCCGTACAAATCAGAACGAGAACGATGTCGTGAGCGACTGCAGCCACGAATCACGGCTTAACACCGTGATCGCGTCGTTTTCCAGCCTGCACGAGGGAGGAGCGAACTTTCTGATGTGTGACGGGGCCGTGCGTTTCGTTCCGGACACGATTGAATCGAGTGAGGAGTTGGCACCGCCCCGTGGAATCTATCAGAGACTGGCCGAGCGACATGACGGCCAAGTTGTCGGCGATTTTTGATGTTTGCCGCCTCGCATGGATTCGGTTTCCCCCAGCATCAATCGCGCTTGCGCGCCGAGTACGAGCGCGGTTATCGCGACGGCTACAGAGTCGGGGGGGCGCTGTAGAGCTCCCATCGCCCACCGGGCGAGACTCGCCACGGTACTGCGGTGATCCGTTGTACCACGGCTCGCCGCGCGGTAGGTTGGCGGTGGATGGCGTGTCCTGGCCCGCACGCTGGACGAGCATTGGGAGTACCCGCTGGACCGGATGTCTCTTTCGCCCGCGGGCCGCTTTCTGAACAAGGTCCTGGAGATGGCAGCCGATTCGCACCGCGACGAGCTCTCGACTCGCTCGACGGCTTCTCAATCGCAAGAGAAGTCCATTGAGCGGACGGCGGCGGACGATTTCGCCCGGCTATCGCAGGAAAAGCAGCCGGGACTGCTGGCCGAGTTCTGGGATTTCCTGATCCACAACAAGAAGTGGTGGCTGATCCCGATCGTCGTCGTGCTATTGCTGATGACGATCCTGATTGTGCTGGCAGGCACGCCGGCCGCACCGTTTCTCTATCCCTGATGTGTCAGAACGCTGATGCCCACTAATCTCCACTAAGTCCCGGCTGGAGCGACTTCGAGGATCGGCGTTCAATCGCCGTCCGCAGGCGTGCCACGGCATGCGGGGAGACTTTTCCGGTGCGGCCGCCGGTGCAGGCGGCGCTGCGGACCGCGATCACATCGGGTGCGACTTCGCAGGCGATTGCGATATCGTCCGCCGTCAATCCGCCGGCAAGGGCTGTAAGCAGGAATTCTCTCCGCAGGGCGACAATCCACGTGGCGAGTTGTTTCGGTTCCAGCCGCTGAAACAGCGTGCCGCCGCCCTTGTCGAAGGTGTCGAATAATACGCCGACGCAGCCGGTCTCGATCGCGGCGGAAATCACCGCCTCGGGAGACGGTGCCTCGATGTTCTGCCAGTCGGCGTAGGCCACGGCGATCCAGCGCAGCCGTTGCCCGGCTGCAGTTTCAATTCTGTCGCGGATGCGTCGCCACGACGCCGTCCAGTCGCGTGACGTGCCGAGGCCTGCCGTGCCCAGTTTGACGCAAGCGAGGCCGGGGAGGACTGCGGCGACGTCCACTGATCCCTGTGCGACCTCCTCCCCGAGAGGGTCGGACCCCTTTGTGGACGGACGCTGGCGAGGATTGGCAGACGGGTGAGCCGCAAAGGGGTCTGACCCCGTGAGCCATTCGGTCGTCTCACCCAGCGCCGCCGTTACCGGCCATGCGGGCTGCCGTTCGCGCGCGACCGCCAGCACATCGGCGATGGTCGCTGTGTCGGCCATACCGAGCGAACCCCGCCGCGGCTCTTTGACATCCAGAATGTCGCAGCCGCCGGCGACCGCCGCACGGGCTTCGGCCGCACTGCGCACGCTCACCAGCAGCCGCGGCCGCGCTTCTGAGCAGGCGGTTTCGTGGTAAAGCGGGAACAGGCTGCTAAGATATGAATTGTCCCCTTTTTCGGGCAAAGCTGATTGACTGTTCGTGCGAGGGATGTGGTGATGCTCCGCCTGGTCGCGGCCCTGGCAGTTGTTGTTCTCGTCGCCGGTCACGCCGTCGCCGAGGAGAAGACGCCGCCCGTCGAATTCGAGAAGCACGTTCGTCCCCTGCTCGAAAAGCATTGCCTCCGCTGCCACGGGGCCGACGAAAACGAATCCGGCCTGCGGCTCGATTCGCCGCGGCACATCCTCACGGGCGGCGACCGCGGCAAATCGATCGTCGCGGGCAAGGCGGACGAGAGTCTGTTGTATCTGGCGCTCGTCGGCAAGGGTGACGTTTCGCAGATGCCGGCCGAAGGGCCGCCGCTGTCGGCGGATGAGATCGCCATCATCCGACGGTGGATCGAGAAGGGGGCGAAGCTGCCGGAGAGCGGTGAGGCTGCCGGCGCCGTCGCGGGCAGCGACCACTGGTCCTTTCAGCCGATCGTGCGGCCCGATCTTCCGGACGTTCAACTGGCGGGCTGGGTCCAGGATCCACTCGACCGTTTCGTGTTGGCGCGGCTGCAGTCGGAAGGTCTCGCCCCGTCGCCCGAAGCCGATCGTCCCACGCTGATCCGCCGGCTGAGCCTCGACCTCCGCGGCCTGCCGCCGTCCCTCGAAGAGGTCGAGCGATTTGTGAACGACGGTTCCCCGGACGCCTACGAGCGGCTGGTCGATGAGTTTCTGGGGTCGCCGCACTTCGGCGAGCGCTGGGGCCGGCACTGGCTCGATGCGGCTCGCTATGCGGACTCCAACGGCTTCACCATCGACGGTCCGCGGTCGATCTGGAAGTACCGCGACTGGGTGATCGAGGCCTTCAACCGCGACCTGCCGTTCGACCGCTTCACGA
>JAHWKJ010000397.1 GCA_019347905.1 Planctomycetota bacterium | reverse complement strand
CATGGTCGGCATCGTGCTGTTTCTCGCGAGCGGGTTTTACAATTATCTGGTAGTCGCTGTGCCCCGGGTCGAAGAAATCAAGCTGTCCAAGGGCCTGTATCACGGTCTGATGGGCCTCAAGATCATCCTGGCCACCGGTGTGTTCTTTCTGGCCAGCGCCCTGGTCGGCCGCTCGAAGTCGCTGGAAGGCTTCCGCCGCAACCGGCCCCGCTGGCTGGCGGTGACGATTCTGCTGGCCGCCCTCTCCGCCGCCATCGGCGGGTACCTGAAGGTGGCCGCGTGGTGACGCTGGGATCGGCATCGACGTCTGACGCCGCGGCCGCGGCCCCGCCGCTGCCCCATCCGACGCGCCGCAACGGGTACTGGCTGACCTTTCAGCTCATGCTGCGACTGGTGTTCACGGTCTGGCTGCGGTATCGGGCGCGGGGCGTGGAAAACATCCCGCCGGAGGGCGGCGGCCTGATCGTCTGCAACCACCAGAGCTTCCTCGATCCGCTGTTGATCGGGCTGCCGCTGTCGCGGCCGGTGAGCTTTCTGGCCCGCGACTCGCTGTTCCCGCTGCCGTTGATCGGCCGCGTGCTGCGGAAGACCTACGTGATGCCGATCAGCCGCGAGGCGGCCAGGACGGCGACCATCCGCCGCGCAGTGGCGCGGATGGATCACGGCTTTCTGGTAGGCATGTTTCCAGAGGGCACACGGTGCCGGGCGGGCGAGGTCGGGCGGTTCAAGTCGGGGATTGCGGCGCTCGTCCGGCGGGCTGCCGTCCCCGTGTATCCCGTGGCGATTGCCGGGGCTCACGAGGCGCTGCCGCGCGGTCTCTGGTGGCTCCGTCGCCGAAACGTGACGATTGTGTTCGGAGACCCCTTGCCGCCCGAACTCGTGGAACGCTACAGTCGGCGGGGCGAGGAAGAGCGGCTGGCGGCCCTGGCCCGCGAGCGGATCATCGCCCTGCACGCCGAAGCCGAAGCCTGGCGGCAACGACTCTCGTAATCTGCCGCCTGCGCCTACTGCCTACCGCCTACCGCCTACTGCTTACTGCCCTCTGACTTCTGCCCTCTGACTTCTGACTCTGGTTCCCCGATGAAGCTCGTATTCAAAGGCGGCGGCATGTGGGACGGCGTCGCCGTGGAGGCCTCGCACGCTCCGCAGGAAATCCGCCTGAGCGGCGTCACCTTTCACGACAACGAGCAGGATCTCTCGACGCCCTCCGCCAGCCGCAAGACGGTGCTCATGTCGCGGATCGAGAACCAGCGCTACGTGCTCGAAAGCTTCGAGGGCGAGGACGAAGACACGGCGGTTTACCTGCTCGCCGAACGCGGTTAGTATGGGCGTGGGTCACATGTCCGCGGGCCTTGTCGGGTCGTTCGGTTATCCCTTCAAGGAGTCCTGCCATGTCGCGGTTCCCCAGGCGGTTTCTCGCTGCGCTCGCTCCGCTGGCCGCTGTCTCGTTCGCGCTCGTGCTGGTGCCGGCATTCCGCCCTGCGACGCCGCAGGCCGCCGCTCAACCGGGAGACAGCGCTGCGGCTCCCGCCGCCGCTCCGGCCGAAAAACCCGCTGACGCCGGCGAGCGGGTGGTGTACGACATGAGCGCCCGCTCGCCCGCCGAAGTGCGGATTCACGCGGCGCTTCAAAATCCCAAGGGCGTCGACATCGAGTTCATCGACCAGCCGCTCAAAGAGGCGATGGAGTTTATTGAGGACGCGCATGGCATCACGATTGTCATTGACGAGCGGGCGCTACAGGACGAGGGCATCGCGATGGACGAGCCGCTCAATTACATCCTCTCCGGCGTCACGCTGAAGAGCGCGCTCAACATCATGCTGCGGCCGCTGGGCCTCACGTACGTTTTCGAGGATGAAGTGCTGAAGATCACGACGAAAGTGGCGGCCGATGAAAGGCTGACCACGCGCGTCTACGATGTCTCGTCGCTCGCGCGGCACGGCATCGAACCGGCGCGGCTGGCGGAGATCCTCCCGCAGATCGTCGCCCCGGAGAGGTGGCCAACCGCCCCGACCGACCCGCAACTGACGTTCTCTCCAGATGGAAAGGCTGTCACAGTGAAGACGGCCGACGCCATTCGCCTGTATGCCGTCCCGGCCGGGACTTTGCTGCGTACGCTGGAGTCTCAGGAGCCGCGTCCGGCGGCCGGGGCGTTGGGTCAAACGCTGGTCGTTTCGCAGACGCAATCCGTGCACGAGAAGATTGTCGATCTGCTCGATCAGCTCGCCCGCGCGGGCCGGCAGGCGGGCATCAGAAGCACTCCCGCGACCGGGAATAGTCCGTTTGGTTTTCGACCGAGTGGAACCGATCCCACCAATCTCGGGCTCACGCCGGAGAAGCAGAAGCCGACTGCGCAGCGCCCATAGCAACTAACGGGCGATGTTCGTGCTGCGCTCACGCTTCCGGCGGCGGCGTGGCGCCTGGTGGCGGCACGCCTTTGCCGGCGCGAATGTAGTCGCCGCGGGCCTGCGCGTACTCCTCGGGCGTCAGCGCCTCGGCATCGCCGGTGGGGCCGCTGCGCCATTCTTCAAAGTACCGCTTCAGGAACGGTACGCACCAGCCGCAGCCCGTCCCCGCGCCGCCGCAGTCGCTGATCTGGCTGGCGACCTTTGGCTCGTGGATACGGATGTAGTTGAGGATCTTCCGCTTCGACACGTGGAAGCAATAGCAGATCTTGTCGTCCAGTTCCAAAACGAATCGTCTCCTCTGTCGGCAGCGGCAGATCATTTCATTTCGTCGCCCAGCGGTTCGACGCGGACGGCTCGCTCTTCCAGCACGAATCGCAGGCCTCCGCGGCGCAAAAGCTCCGCAAGCACGTCGCCGACAGTCGTCTCCGACAGCGATGCCGACACCGCCTGGTCGAGACCGGCGGCGGACTCGCCCAATGCCGGCTCGTCGAACACGATCGGCACGCCGAGCAACTCCTCGAACTCCAGGAGCAGCCGCCGCACGGGCACGCCGTCGTTCAACTCGTATTGTGCCAGCGGCTGCCTCAGACGAGCGGCGATGTCGACCTTCGGCTCCGGCGGCAGCGGCGCTTCCACGGGCGGTTCCGGGCGGTTCACAGCCACCGGCTCCATCGGCTGTCCGACCGATTCGGCCGCTGCCACAGGTTGCGGTGCCTGTCGAGGGGAAGGCTCGTCGCCTGGTTCTCCCGGTACTTCGGCATCGAGTGGCAAGCCATCCGCCATCGCCGCCATGCGTCTCACGATCAGCGGCGAGGTGTCCGCGGAAATCCGCCGCACGCTGCCGTCGGCCATCAACACCATCATGCCGTGTTCTTCGCCGGTGCCGAAGCCGTCCGGGCCATTGACGTACGGCTCGCGCGTGAAGCCGCGGACGGTCCCGCTGCCGCCGCCGGCCCACGCGCCCAACCTGCCAGTCACGCCGGCGACGAGCATCGTGCTGGCCGCCCCGTCGGAAATGTCTTCCATCCGTGTCGTCCGCTCGTGGCCAAAGACGCCGGCCCGCGGATGATCGATTGGCAGTTCCGCCGCATCGGCCCCGACGCCGGCCACACCGACAAAATGCGTCGCCGGATAGCGGTTCGGACCCGTCTGCGTCTCGACGGTTGGATTGAGAAACTCGGGCAGCGGCCGCCGCACAAAGCGGTCGTTGAGCGGATCGTGCCAGGGCTGATCCCAGAACGGCTGACCGCCGGCCGGGGCGTCCGCGGCGACGAGTGCGGCGATCCAACTCAGGCGGTCGCGCGGCGCAAGCCTGTCGGCGGCGACAGTCCCGAGTGGAAAGTGGCCGCGATCGAGCTGAAACTGAGCCAGCCGCCGGCCGAGAGCGTCCAACCGATCGTGGGCGCCGTCGTCTTCCGCCGCCTGCGGTTCTACTGCCGCAATTGGCGCCGCGGGCGCGTCGTTCGCGGATCCTGCGGCATCTGAGTCCGCCGTTCGCGACCTCTCATCGACGATGGGTGTGGAACCCGAACTGCCGAACGGTCCGACGAGGACGAGCAGCCCGATTCCCATCACACCGGCGGCGCTCCACGCGATGCCGCGCGGCGAGCGTAACGTCTCGAGCAATGTCGGCCGCGATTGGTGCAGGAGCGGGCCCGCCGCAGCCGCGGTTTCGCCATTTGGATTTACAGTGGCGACTTTTGACCGACGACGGCGGCGTCTGACCACGCGTTCGTCTGCAGGCGCTCGAGAGGCGGCTTCTTCGACTTTGCGAACGGCCAGGCTGCGGTTACCTGCGGCCACAACCTCAATCGGCCCGCCACAGTCCGGACAGCCCACCCGCCGGCCGACGAGCGTCCGGTCGCGGATGCGCAAGGGAGCGCCGCAATGCGGGCATGTCAGCGGATCGCTCATCACCGTTCATCGTCCCTTCAGGCCCGCACGCGTTCTTCGCAATGAGCAAGCGATATGCGACGAATCCGTCAGGCAATCCCGAGCGCTTCCTTTAGGCACTCGTCGATTTCCTGCATGGTGGCAGTCGAGAGCCTTCCGATCCCGCGCTTCACATCAGCTTTGCGGAGGGTGAACACGTTGCAGCAATTGATTGCCGATTCATAACGCAAACCCGACGCTTTCCAATCCGGATGTGCCCGGTCGATCAGCAGTTGAGTAGGCTCCGCTGAGCGTCGCGTCACGCTGGTGATTGCCGCGACGATCGTGTTCGTGAGCCGCGCATTATCCCGGTCATTTTGGATGACAAGCGCTGGACGGACCTTTGCTTTAGGGTCATGGGGCCGGAAGTCGACAATGACGATGTCGCCGCGAGTCATCACTTGTACTGCTGATACTCGTCGAGATGCGGATCATCACCCCACGCGGCCTCAACGAGCGGATAAGTCTCCCGCGGATCAAACTCTCCGTAATCCACCAGGGCAGACAGTTGCTCGAATTGCTCGCGGCGCACAAGAACAAGATCTAGTCCGTTTTCTCGAATAGAAACCACTTCGCCTCGCTCGGCTGCGTCCAATTGCTCGGGGGTCAACGTCATGCTTGATTCTCCTTTCTCACTTTACCTCCCACACCTTCTGCCCGTTCTTCTCGGCAAACGCCTTCGTCGTGACGAGCACTTTGCCGGCCGCTTCGTCCAAGACGAGCGCCAGCCCCTCCTTCTGGTAACGGTTCAGGATCGCCTTCAAAGCCTCGGTGGCCGGGACCACGCCCAGGGCGTCGTTCTGCGGCATGTTCTGCGTCATGCCGGCGAACTTCAGCGCGTCGCCGTCGATGTCGAACACGATGTTCGTCTCATCGCCGATGTACTGGAATGCCTCCTGCAGCGGCGTGCGCTTGAACTCGATGTCGATGGGCTTCTTCAGACGCTCCGCCAGCGAGCGCGGCTCATCGGTGCCGCCGGTGGGCTGCGGCGACGGGGCCTGGCGGCTGAAGTCGGTGCGGGTCGATTCGTCCCATGCCAACAGCGAGGCCAGCGCCAGATTCGGGGCCGCCCGCTCCGGCAGCACGGTCGTCAACTGCACGAAGCGGTCCCGCTGTGGGTCGGCCCCGATCGCCGGCAGCGTCTGATGCGTGAACGCCATCGCCATCGCCGGCAGCCGGCCCACCAGCTTGCGGTACGCCAGGCTCTTCGGCTGCATCTTGAGGATCGCCTCATACAGCTCGCGCGGCAGCCGCTTGAGCTTCTCGCGCATGTCCGTCTGAAGCTGCGTGGGCGTCCAGACGTGCTGGTTCCGCAGGTACATTTGCGAAAAGAACTTCTCGTTGCCGCGGTGCAGGCTCCACGCGACGGTTTCGACATCGTCGCCGAACCACAGGACGAGGGCGTTGAGAAACGGCCGCACGTTCTCCGGGACGAGCGCCTCCTGGTGCAGGTTCAGGTCGGCCGGCTCGAAGACGATGGTGAAGTGCCGCTCGCGGTCGGTCTTTTCCAACAGGTCGAGAATGCCGTCTTTCGTGACCGCCGGCCGCGAGACGAGCATCGACTCGGCGAGTTCAGAGGCCGTGTTCAGCCTGTTGGGAGCGATGGCGATCGTGCGGCCGTCCTTGCCAAACGCGAACACGTGGGTCTCGCCCTCGTACAACGGATAGCCATGCGTCTCGTTGGCCGTGCCCGGGAACTTCTCGAGCAGCACCGACTTCGGCTGCGTGTCGACGGTCCGGACGACGACGGCCACATCCGGCG
>JAHWKJ010000396.1 GCA_019347905.1 Planctomycetota bacterium | reverse complement strand
ACGATCGTTCTCCCACAGCCGGCGGCAACGCGGGCAGCCGGCGGCGTGGAGCTTAAGCGCCGGTGGAAGCGCGGCTTCGAGCGGCCGCCGCGCAAGGGCGGCCTCCCCGAGTGCCGCCTCAAGATTCCTGCAGTTCGTACTGGGCATAGGGGACGACTCCGCGCCGCCGGAGAAGTTCGGCCAGCTCGCGTCGCGCCCGGTAGAGCCACGTTTTTACGGTGCCTTCCGGGCAATCGAGCGTGCTGGAGATCTCGGTGACGGACAGTTCCTCGCGATAGAACAATTCAAAACACGTGCGATAGTCTTCCCGCAATTCGCCCAGGGCCCGCTCGAGCTCTTCAGCAAGATCGCGGTTGGCCGGCTCCGGAGAGCCGTCGGCGATGGTTTCGACGTATTCGGTGGGGGAAGGCTGACGCGACCGCCGTTCCAAAGCGGTGCGACAGCGGTTGGCGGCGATGGTCAACAGCCAGGGCTTGAGCGGCCGGGCGGAATCCCATGTGTGCAGACTACGGAACGTGCGCAGGAAGACCTCCTGGGACACGTCTTCCGCGTCTTCCCGCCGGCCGAGCATCCGCAGGCAGAGACCGAAGACGGGGCCCTGGAAACGTTCGACGAACACGCGCAAACCCGCCTCGTCGCCGGCCAGGCAGCGCTCGACGAGTTTCGCATCGTCCGTCACTGGCAACCCCCGGCTGTACCGGGTAATACCCACCGTGCACGGGCCGGGTTTCGCGCGAGGATGAGCGCCTATTTCTGCAGGCACTCGCGGGCCAGTTGACGGGCGGCCTTCCAGGCGTGCCGCAGCGTGAACAACCGGGCCTGGATTTGCTCTTCGGTGTAGTAGCGGCCCTGCTCGCTGGACGGCAGGCCCGCGATGGACAAGGTCAGCGGCATCAGGTCGATGAACTCGCGGTAGCGGCGCTGCTGTTCGGCGGCGTTGGCGTTGGGATCGGTCATGGCGATTCCTCAGTCGTGTTCGGCTGGTGAGAACGGCACCGGAACGGGGTCAGACCCCTTTGCGGATGAGCGACGCAGAACGCGGAAAGCGGGTAGCCGCAAAGGGGTCTGACCCCTTCGCGCAGTTCGACTCGCCTCAGGACGATGACCGCCGGCTGCGCTGCTTGATGATCTCTGCCGCCCGCTGCGACGGCGTCATTTCCTTTGGGCCTTCCTCGGTCGTTTGTGCCGGCGGTGGTGGTGGAGCGACGGCGCCGGTCTGCTCCGGCAGCGGAAGTCGCACCGGCGGACCCTCGGTCGCGGACGACTTGCCACCTCCCGGAGATTTGCCACCCCCCGGCGGCGGCTCCGGCACCGGCGGCGGATAACCCGGCTGCGGATAAGGCTGCCCGTAAGGCGGCTGCGGGTATCCGTAGCCCGGCGGGAAATAACCGAAGGGCGGCTGACCGTAACCCGGCGGATATTGCGGGTAGCCGTAGAGAGGCTGCGGCGGGTACTGCCCCGGCGGTTGCTGGTAGACGAGTTGCTGCGGAGCGGCGGCGGGCGCGAGCGGCTCCTGGATGATGGTCGTATCGCCGCCGTAGGGACTCGGCTCTTCCTCCTCCGGCTCTTCCGCGACCGCCGGATGCACGGGCAGCTCGAAGGCCGTCTCCGAAGCCGACAGTTCGCCCGTCTCGGCTTCCAGCAGCGGCGGCGCTGTCTCGGCCGCCTTCGCCGCGTCGGCTTCGGCCCGCTGGCGGTCGGTGACGACGATCTCGAATTCCAGCTTGCCGATCGTCACGTGGTCGCCGTCATTGAGTACGACTTCGCGCACGCGCTCCCCGTTGACGATGGTGCCATTCGTGCTGCCCAGGTCGCGGACGCGGACGGCATAATCGTCGACCGTGAACACGCAATGATGGCGGCTGACTTGTTCGCTGTTGGTGCGCAACTGGCAGTCGCGCTCGCGCCCGATGAGAAACTTGCGAGCCGTAAGCGGAATCAGTTCGCCCGCGTGCTTGCCGCCTGCGACCTTCAACTTGACGTCCAGCATCGAGAGGTGACTCCGCAGAAGGGAGAACCGACGCGTGGGCGGAACACCCAGCACTTTGATGCTACCACGACGGCGGATCGTCAACAATCAACCCTTCCGGAACACCGCCGCGTTGATGTGAGCTTACGAACAGACATCGCACCGCAGGGCCGCACGATCCGCGCAAGCGGCGCGACCGGTCGAACCGGCCCGCTCGTCAGGCAGACCGCGGCTGACGTTCGACTTCGCCGCAGCGGCCCGGTCGCAGCTCCGGGTGTCGGTAGATCCGCTGTTCGAGATCCTCGATCCGTGCGCGCTCGCGGCTGTCCAACGTTCCATGTTCCCCGCTCAGTTCCAATTCCCGCTCGAGGGACTCCGCCAGCCGCGGGGCGAGGTCCGCGTCGATGCCGGCTGCGGGAGCGAGGTCGTTGACACCGGGAAACGCCGGGGCATGCTGCGATCGCGCCAGCAACAGGCTCCCATGCTGCAGCACCGCCCCCCGTCGCCGCCGCTGAGCGCTTCCCAGCACCTTGTGCCCGTGCAGAATCACGTCGCGCGGATCCGGCCGGCCGAAGCACAGGAACGGCTCATTGCCTGAGCGCTGCGAGCGGCCCCTGAGCGCCGCCGGGATGCCCGCCGCTCGCAGCACGGCGACGATTGCCGAGTGCACCCGGTCGTACAGTTCCAACGGCCGCACCGCACAAGCATGCTCCGCCGGCAGCGCACACGAGTACGTCAGTTCGTGATGGTGCAGGATCGCGCCGCCCCCCGAGAGCCGGCGCACGGCGGGGAGACCTGCGAGTCGCGGATCGCCCGCGACGTGTTGAAGCTGCTGAAAATAGCCCAGCGACACCGTCGCGCTACGCCAGCGATACCAGCGAATGGTCGCCAGCCCCCGCGCAAGCGCGCTTTCCAGCAAGACCTCGTCCACGGCCATGTTCCACGCCCCGTCGGCGGGAACGCGGTCGATCAGCATTCGGCCGGGGAAAGTCATGCGGAGCCGCGGCGGACTGGAGCAGGACCACATGCAGGCGTGCTTCGCCGCTTGTCCCGGTTGTCGCTATGCGTCGCGCCAGCACAAAACGGGCTTGCGGGCCGCCAGCACCTCGTCGGGCCGACTGACGGGCGTGGTGTGTGGCGCCTGGTGCAGGAAATCCGGATCTTCCTCAACAATCTTGTGGATCGCCGCAGCAAACGCGTCCAGCGTCTCCTTCGACTCCGTCTCCGTCGGCTCCATCATCATCGCTTCCGGCACCACCAGCGGGAAGTACACCGTAGGGGCATGGAAGCCGTAGTCGAGCAGACGCTTGGCAATGTCCATCGCCGAGATGCCGCGCTCTTCCTTCAGCCGTTTCGCCGAGGCGACGAACTCGTGCATGCACCGTTTGCCGTGCGGGACCGGCAGAATGCCTTCGAGCAGGCTCTTGAGATAGTTGGCATTGAGCACGGCATTTTCGGCAACGGCCCGCAAGCCGTCCGGGCCGAGCGTCCGCAGGTAATAATAGCCTCGCAGCAGAATTCCGACGTTACCGAAGAACGTCCGCAGCCGGCCAATCGATTTCGCGGGCGTCTTCAGGCGATATCGCGGCGGCTGCCCGTTGTCTCCGATGCGCTCGACGAGCGGACCGGGAAGGTAGTCCGCGAGGAAGTCTTTGACGGCGATCGGCCCCGCGCCGGGACCGCCGGCGCCATGCGGGCCGGTGAAGGTCTTGTGCACGTTGAAGTGCATCATGTCGCCGCCGAAGTCGCCGGGCCGCGTGACGCCGAGAATGGCGTTGAGGTTGGCGCCGTCGATGTAGACGAGCCCGCCCACGTCGTGCAGCATGCCGGAAATCTTCGCGATTTCGCGCTCGAAGAGCCCCAGCGTATTCGGATTGGTGATCATGAACGCGGCCGTGCGCTCGTCGAGCGCGGAGCCCAATTCTTCGAGATCGACCAGTCCGCGGCGGCCGCTTTCGAGCTGCACGCACTCGAAGCCGGCGAGCGCGGCGCTGGCCGGATTCGTGCCGTGGGCGCTGGCGGGAAACAGCACCTTGGTGCGGGTTTCGCCGCGCTCGCGGAACCAGGCGGCCGCGACCAAAAGTGCCGCCAATTCGCCCTGCGCCCCGGCCGCCGGCTGCAGCGAGACGGCCGGCAGACCCGAAATCTCGGCGAGCAACTCCTGCATCTCGTAAAGGACGCTGAGCATGCCCTGGGCGTCTTCGTCGGCCTGGTACGGGTGCAGGTCGACCAGGCCCGGCAGCCGCGCGAGCCGCTCGTGCCGCTTGGGGTTGTACTTCATCGTACAGCTTCCCAGCGGATAGAAGTGCGTATCGACCGACATGTTGAGCGTCGAGAGATTGACGAAGTGCCGCACGACGTCCGGCTCGGTCAGTTCCGGCAGCGGCGGCGGCGCCGGCGCGAGCTGCTCGGCCGGCAGCAGATCATCCAGCGGCCGCCGCGGCACGTCGCTCTTGGGAAACAGCGCCGCACGGCGTCCGGGACGCGAGAGCTCGAACAGAGACTGCGTGGCGAGGGGGTTTCGCATTGAAGGTTCCGAATTCCTACATCCCTTTCTGGCTTCGCCGCCTGCTCAACGTGCTCGATGCGCGTGATGTGCGACAGCGAGCACATGACGGTGCGCTCGACGGGTGCCTCCAGACCTCGCGGACCAGGGACGCCGAGGATGACTCGGGAGAAACTGACGATGGCCAGCTCCGGATGCCGAACTTCGAACGCACTGCCGTCCGAAAGATGGATCCGAAACGGCTTGAATGGCTGCGCGCGCAGTATTTCGATCACATCACCGGGATCCATCGTGGACGTCCTCACGGTACGGGTGAAGCTGGCTCTTTTCCGCCGGTGCCAGTTCGCACGACAGCACCGCGGCCACCCGGCCGAAGGCGTCCGAATCCAGCGGCGCGTCACCAAACATAAACGCCTTCAACGCATCCGGCGAAACGCCGGCCTTCTCAGCCACTTCCGCAAGCCGCATCGGGCTGGCCGAAATCGCCCGCCGCAACTGGCCGGCCAGCGTTTGCTCGCGAAGCGCGGTGAAGAACTGCCGCCCTCGCGCCCTGTTCTCAGGGATCGCCCGTTCTTCTTCATCGACGGCCGCTTCCCAGCCGGCAAGCTCCGCGGCAGTCGGCTGGTAAGTTTGTCGCGCGCTCGTCATTAGCGACCTACTTTCGAACAATCGCTGCCGACGTTTGCCGCGGGTTATCCTTCTCAGCGAAGGTTGAACCCTGCTGGAGTTCCTCGTCACTGGGCGGACGATAGCCACCGCCAACTTGCAACTGCCGCTCTTCCGCCCATGCGACAATCATGTCCAGAAGTTGTTCGGCACGTTCGGCCGCGACAGGCTCGCCCGTTTCGCTTTCCAAGGCAAAGTCGAAGAGCCATACCGGCTGCTGTCCACTTGGTGTCATTCGTCCGTTCCAGCAGCATTGATGATCGCCGCCGCAAGCGCGTTGATCAATGTTGTCCGGGCTTGCCTCGCAGTACCGCCACCAGCCGGTCGATCTCTTCGCGCGTCCGCTGCTCCGTCACCGCGACCAGCAGCACGCGGCCGGGTTGTTCGATGCCTGCGGCGGAAAGGCTTGCGAAGCGGTCGAGGCGCGGCCCCAGATCGAAGCCCGCCCGCCGCGCCCGGGCGAGAAAATCGCCCGCATCGCCCTCCACCCGCAGCGCGAACTCCTTGAAGAATGGCTGGTCGAACATCAGCTCGACGCCGGGGATCTCGGTCAGCCGCTCGGCGGCGTAATCGGCCTTGCGGCAGCACAGTTCGGCGACCTCGCGCAGGCCCTGCGGCCCCACGAGCGACAGGTACGCCGTCGCCCGCAACGCCAAAAGGCCCTGGTTCGTGCAGATGTTGCTGGTGGCCTTTTCGCGGCGGATGTGCTGCTCGCGGGCCTGCAGGTTCAGCACGTAGCAGCTCTTGCCGTTGCGGTCGGTCGTGCGGCCGATGAGCCGGCCGGGCATCCGCCGCACGTGCTCTTCGCGACACGCCAGGACGCCCAGAAACGGCCCGCCGTACTGCATGGGGATGCCCAGCGGCTGCCCCTCGGCGACGGCGATATCGGCGCCATAGTCCCCGGGCCGCTTGAGCAGCCCGACGCTGATGGGATCGAAGGACACCACCGACAGCGCGCCCGCCTTCTTCGCCGCGGCGGTCAATTCGTCGGGCCGCTCC